>SLLJ01000107.1 GCA_007134165.1 Nitriliruptoraceae bacterium
CGACGAAGTGGTCCTTGACCTGCGTGGCCGTCTGGCCGCCGACCAGCAGGTTGTAGTGGTCGCCGGTGCGCGTTGCGGTGGAGTAGATCACTGCGTAGCCGGCACCGAGCCGGTCGGGCTCGCCCTTGATCGCCCGCGCCCGGTCGTTGGTGGGTCCCGGCTCTACACCGCGGGCCGCGCCGTCGTCGTAGCGGCCCTGGGAGTGGCCGATGCCCACGCCGCCCTGGAACTGGTAAAGCAAGCGCCCGTTCCAGACCGTGCCGTCGGTGCTGGCGGGGTCGCCGGTGAGCACCTCGTCGAGCTCCACGAGCACGGAGATGGAGTAGATGAAGCGGTTGATCACGCCGCGTTCGTGGCGTACGACGTAGGGGACCTGCTCCACGCCGTCGACGTCGATGACCTCGGTGGTGGCAAGGCTCGTGCCGGCCTCGGCGAGCAGTTCGTCGAGGTCGTCGGTGCTGATCGGCTCGTCGTCGCCGGGCCCGCGCACCACGTAGCCGCGGCCGTCCACACCGAACGCGTAGTACCAGTGGCGGGTCTCGGCGAGGCAGTCCTGGCTGTAACCCACGACCTCGGAGGTGGCCGGGTCGAAGCTGCCGTCGGGATCCTCGGCGTAGACGGGCACGCCGAGCCCTTCGTCGTTGTCCACCGTCGGCTGGCCGAGCCCGTGGTCCTGCACGGTGCAGGCGAAGGGTTGCTGGCGGTCGGCGGGCAGCGTCGCGGTCCGGTCGCCGGCCGGGCTCTGCGCCGGGCCCTCGGACGGGTCGGCACCCGCGGTGCCCGGCAGCAGCGCGGAGACGAGCGCGGCGAGCACCAACAGGACCAGCACGTGGTGCGCGCTGCCGGCTCGGGTCCCACGGTCGGGGTCGATCACGAACGGTACGGCACGACGCACGTTGGCTTCCTCGACGGAGTCGGGTGGGGCTCGTCGCCGGCGATCCCCCGGGACGGCGTCATCACTCTAGGCACTCAGCACGATACGCGGGTGGTTGTTCGGACTTGGATTCGGCCGACAGGAGGTCGGCGGCCAGCAGGCCTCCGCCTCCGCGCCGCCGTTGCGGTGCAGCACCAGCGGCGTGATCCCCGGCAAGCCCTCACTGACCGACCCGTCTCAAGCTCTCCCCACCACCTGTCGATCCACCACTCAGACGGGTCTGGCGGTCCGCAGGACCCCTCCCGAGCGGCTCGCACCGCAGAAGGGACGACGATGGACGAGACCCTCGACACCCGAGCCGAGCGTCTTGCGGCAGCGCTCGACGACTTCGTTCGGTGCTCGCCCGACCTCGAGGCGGCGGCGGTGGTGTCCTTCGACGGCCTGCCGATGGCTTCCGCTCTCCCCGAAGACCTCGAGGAGGACCGGGTCGGGGCCATGAGCGCCGCGCTGCTCTCGCTCGGTGAGCAGGCCGCGATCGGGCTCGGTCGTGGGGCGCTCAACCAGGTGTTCGTGGAGGCCGAGCATGGATTCGTGTTCCTGATGAGTGCGCGCGACCAGGCGGTCCTCGCCGCGATCGCAAGCCGCACCGCCAAGATCGGTTTCATGCTGTTCGAGATGCGCCGAACCGCCGAACGCATCGGCCGAGCGCTCGAGGCGCCGGTCACCTTGGACCCACCCTTCCAGCCGGCCGGCGACCGCCCCTCGGCCTCGATCCGACCCGACCCCGTCCGGTGACCTCGACCCGGCGCCGCTCTGGCCCCGTTGGGTCGACGCCGCCCCGGCGGCTGACCGCTCGACACGACGAAGGAGGTGAAACGTGCTCGAAGGTGACCTCGTCGACTTCTCGCTGCCCGACATCCTTCGCCTGCTGTCGTTCACCAACAAGAGTGGGCGGCTGCAGGTGCGCAACGGCCCGACCCTGGCGCGGATCGACCTCGTCGACGGGCGGGTGCGCGACGCGTCGGCCGACGCCACCCGGCTGTCCCTGGCCCGCCGGCTGCTCGGCGCGGGGCTGGTCGACACCGATCGCCTGCGCGCAAGCCTCGACGACGACACCGAGCAACTGCCCACCGACCTCGAGTTCGCCCGCCGGCTGGTCGCCGCCGAGGCGGTCGAAGCGGCCTCGCTGGCCGAGCTGGTCCGCGAGCAGACCGTCGATGCGCTGTTCGACGTGTTGCGCTGGGAACAGGGCCGGTTCCGCTTCATCGGCGGTGCCGCACACGACGCCGAGACCTCCGGCGGGGCCGCGCTCGACCTGTCGATCAGGGTCGAAGACCTGCTCGAGGAGGCCGAGGGCCGGCTCGATGAGTGGCGCCGAATCCTCGAGGCCACCGGTCCGGGTACGGGTGTGGTCGGCATCGTGCGCCCCGACGGCGACGGCGAGGCGGGCCTGCCCTCCGACGGCTGGTCGCTGCTGACCTTGGTCGACGGCCACCGCACCGTGGACGACCTGGCGGAGCTGACCGGCCGAGGACAGTTCCACACCCGTGAGCTGCTCGAGACCTTGGTCGCCCGTGGCGTGGTTCGCGTCGGTGAAGCCGACGACGACGGTCCGGTCGAGGCCCTGCTCACCGCCCACACCGCCCTGGCCGCCTTCGAGCGGCGCCTGAGCGGCACCGACGACGACGTGCTCGTGGACGACCCCGGCCCCCTGCAAGCGCACGCTCGACCCTCGACGGACCCCGTCCCCGGCCGCCGCGACGAGCAGGAGGAGCGGTCCGAGCCCACTGCGGATCCGCCGATCCCGCTCCCGTCCAGTGCCCGGCGGCGCCTGCTCACCGACCCCGAGGTCGACGCGCCCACGGTGCGCCGACTGAGGCAGGGCGTGGAGGAGCTGTAGGTGGGTATCAAGCGGCACCGTCCCCGGATCCTGAAGGTGGTGGTCACTGGCCCCTTCGAGGCCGGCAAGACCACCTTCATCCGCACCATCTCCGAAATCACGGGGTTGTCCACCGAACGCCCCGTGTCCGACCCGGAGGACTCCAGTTCCGGGCGCACGACCGTGGCGATGGACTTCGGACGCGTCACCGCGGCCCCCGACCTAGCGCTCTATCTGGTCGGCACCCCCGGTCAGGAGCGTTTCGAGTTCATGTGGGACATCCTGGCGGAAGGGATGCTCGGCTACGTGCTCATCCTCGATCCGATGCGCCCCGGTAGCGTCGAGGAGGCGCGGCGGGTGCGCGCCCGGTTCGAAGAGCTCGGCGACGTTCCCGGTGTGGTCGCGATCAACAAGTTCGTCGGCGTCGAGCACGAAGTCCTCGACGAGGTGCGCCGCCGTCTCGAACTGCCCGAGCACGTGCCGGTGGTGATCGCGGACGCCCGGGAGCGCGAGGCGGTCAAGTGCACGCTGATCGCGTTGTTCGACGCCCTGCTTGTCCGCCTCGAGAGCGGCCCCCGAACACGTGTCGGGACGGGGGAGGTCGGATGAAGTCGCTCGGGACCATCCTCGTCGATCGTGGGCTGATCACCGACCAGCAACTGATCGACGCCGAGACCGACCGCCGGGCCTCCGGCCGGTCGCTCGGCCGCGTGCTCGTCGAGCGCGGCATCGTCACCGAACGCGACCTGGTCGCCGCGCTCGCGGCCCAGATCGGCATGGACTTCGTCGACCTGTCCACCGCCGAGATCGACCCGCAGGCGGCGACCTCGGTGGGCAAGTCCACCCTGCTCAAGCACCAACTGCTGCCCATCGGTTACGAGGAGGGCAAGCTGCTGGTGGCCATGGCCGACCCGGCCAACGTGGTCGCGATGGACGACGTGCGCACCATCACCAAGCTCGAGGTGCGTCCGGTCGTGGCCACCCGCGAGGACATCCTCGCCGCCATCGGGCGCACCTCGGCGATGGCTCAGGACATCGAGGCCGCGGCCGGCGATCTCGCTGACGAGTCCGACCAGCTCAGTGACCTCTCGGAGCTCAAGGCGGTCACCGAAGAGGCACCGGTCGTCAAGTTCGTCAACCTGCTGATCTCGCAGGCCGTGGCCGACGGCGTCTCCGACATCCACATCGAGCCCGGCGAGCGGGAGTTGCGCGTGCGCTACCGCATCGACGGGGTGCTGCACGAGGTCATGCGCAGCCCCAAGTCGATCCAGGCTGGAGTCATCAGTCGGCTGAAGATCATGGCGGACGTCGACATCGCCGAACGGCGCATCCCCCAGGACGGGCGCATCGGCGTCACCGTGCACGGCAAGGACATCGACCTGCGCTTCTCGACCCTGCCGACGGTGTACGGCGAGAAGGTCGTGATGCGCATCCTGGACAAGTCCTCGGTGCTGCTCGAACTCGAGGACCTCGGCTTCCTCGACCACAACCACCAACGCTTCGAGTCCGCCTATGTCAAGCCCTACGGGATGACGCTGGTCACCGGCCCGACCGGCTCGGGCAAGTCCACGACCCTGTATGCCGCTCTCAACGTGCTCAACCAGCCCGAAGTCAACATCATCACCACCGAAGACCCGGTCGAGTACCGGCTGCCCGGCATCAACCAGGTCCAGGTGCGGCCCAAGGTCGGCTTGACCTTCGCCCACGCATTGCGCTCGATCCTGCGTCAGGACCCTGACGTCGTGATGGTCGGGGAGATGCGTGACCGCGAGACCGCCCAGATCGGCATCGAGGCGGCGCTCACCGGCCACCTGGTGCTCTCCACCCTGCACACCAACGACGCCCCCTCGGCGGTGACCCGGCTCACCGAAATGGGCGTGGAGCCCTTCCTGGTCGCCTCCGCGGTCGACTGCGTGCTCGCTCAGCGCCTCGCGCGCCGCGTGTGCTCGCGGTGCATGCAACTGCGAGTTCCCGAACCCGGCGTGCTCGAGGAGGCCGGCTTCTCGGAGGAGGTGATCGCCCGGGCGCCCGAGATCCCCCATCCGATCGGCTGCCCGGCCTGCTCGAGTACCGGCTATCGCGGCCGACTGGCCGTGCACGAGGTGATGCTGATGAACGAGGACATCGAGCGACTGGTGGTCACGCGCGCTTCCTCCGAGGAGATCGCAACCGCCGCGATCTCTGCGGGGATGCGCACGCTCAGGCAGGACGGTCTGGCCAAGGTCCTGCTCGGCCGCACCACCATCGAGGAGATCGCACGCGTCATCATCTAGGTCGGCCGCCCACATCGGGCGCCGGGTCAGCGACGACCGGGAACGGTCTTGGCAGGAGGGTTGGAGCATGGCAGGTCTGGGGACGATCCTGGTGGACAACGGGGTGCTCACCCCCGAACAGCTCGACGGTGCGCAGCAGCACCTCGCTGAGCACGGCGGCAGTCTTGCGCGCACCCTGGTGGCCAAGGAGTTGGCCAACGAAGCGCAGCTGGTCGAGGCGATGGCCACGTCCATCGGCATGGACTACGCGGACGTCAGTGGACCGAGCGTCGACAAGACCGTGGCGTGCATGCTTCCCGCCGAGCTCGCGCACGCGCTCACCGCGTTGCCGGTGCGTCTCGATGCCGACGACACGGTGGTCGTCGCGGTCGCCGAGCCGGTCGCGGACGACGCCGTGCGCCAGCGGCTGCAGGATGAGCTCGGCCTGCCGGTCACCTTCGCACTGGCTCCTCGCAAGGCATTGATCGAAGCGATCGCCGCGCACTGCGGCGCCTCGGCCCGTGCCGCCGCCCCGCACGCCGCCCCCGGCGCCGCTGCGTCAGGCGAATCTGGGCCGATGTTCCCTGCGCCTCCGCCGGCCCCGCCACCGACCCAGGCCGACCAGACGCTGCGGTCCGTGCCGCCTGTCGCGCCTGCGCCTCCCGGCTCCCGGCCAGCCGCTCCTGCGCCCCCCGGCGTCGGGCCTGCCGCTCCCGCGCCTCCCGGCTCCCGGCCCGCCACTCCCCGGCCCACCGCCGCGCCTCCGGTCGCCTCCGCCGCCGAGGTGGAGGACGCTATGGCCGAGGTGGCCGCCGGGTCGTCGGGCTTCGGTGGCACCGTCATGCGTGAAGAGACTCCCGAGATCGACCTCGACGAACTGCTGCTGCAGTTGGTCTCCGGAGGCGGCTCCGACCTGCACCTCACCGCTGGGATCCCGCCGGCGTTCCGTGTCAACGGTGACCTGCAGCAGGTTCCCGACTACCCGGTCCTCAAGCCCGACGACCTGCGCAAGATGCTGTACGCCATCATGACCCAGAAGCACCGGGAGCGCTTCGAGAACGAACTCGAACTCGACATGTCGTACTCGATCCCCGGCAAGGCCCGCTTCCGGGTCAACGTCTTCCAGCAGCGCGACGCCGTCGGTTCGGTCATGCGGGTCATCCCCTACGAGATCCTGCCGTTGGAGAGACTCGGCATCCCCGAGCAGGTCAACAACTTCGCCTACCTGCCGCGTGGGTTCGTGCTGGTCACCGGCCCCACCGGGTCGGGCAAGTCGACCACGCTCGCCTCGATCCTCGACCTGGTCAACCGCAACCGCCCCGTGCACATCATGACCGTGGAGGACCCCATCGAGTTCCTCCACGCCCACAAGCGCGCGGTGGTCAACCAGCGCGAGGTCGGTACCGACACCCACGGCTTCGCCCCGGCCCTCAAGCACGTGCTGCGCCAGGATCCGGATGTCATCCTCGTCGGCGAGATGCGCGACCTCGAGACCATCCAGATCGCACTGACTGCGGCGGAGACCGGGCACCTGGTCTTCGGCACCCTGCACACTCAGGACGCTCCGCAGACCATTGATCGGATCATCGACGTCTTCCCGCCCGACCAGCAGGAGCAGATCCGGGTCATGCTCTCTGGCGCGCTCAAGGGCGTGGTGTCCCAGACGCTGCTCAAGACCACGGACGGCAAGGGTCGGATCGCGGCCTGTGAGGTCATGATCGCCACCTCCGGCATCAAGAACCTCATCCGTGAGGGCAAGACCCACCAGGTGTACTCCTCGATCCAGGCCGGCGCCCAGCACGGCATGATCGCCATGGACCAGTCGTTGGCCAAGCTCGTGAAGGCCGGCAAGGTCACCTACGACGCCGCGCTCGAGAAGGCCAACGACGCCAACGAGTTCAACCGCCTGGTCGGTCGGGCATAGGAGCTGTCAGCATGGCCACCGCCACGATGCACGAGTTCGACTACCAGGTCCGCGACCGGCAGGGAAAGCTGGTCACCGGCCGGCTCGAGGCCGAGTCCTCCGAGCAGGTCGCCAGCAAGCTCAAGTCGATGGGCTACGCGCCGCTGTCCATCGACGAAGTCAAGACCTCCGGGATGAACCAGGAGATCGCGATCCCCGGCTTCGGTCGGGTCAAGCTCAAGGACCTCGCGGTCTTCTCGCGCCAGTTCTCCACCATGATCAACTCCGGACTCTCGCTGATCCGGGCGCTGACCATCCTGCATGAGCAGACCGAGAACAAGCAGCTCATGGAGGCGATCGATCAGATCCGCCAGGACGTGGAGGCCGGCGGCAGCCTGTCACAGGCGATGGCCAAGCACGGCAAGATCTTCCCGCCGCTGTTCATCGCGATGGTGCGTGCCGGTGAGGCCGCCGGGATGCTCGACGAGGTACTGCTGCGCATCGCGGAGATGATCGAGAAGGATGTCGCGCTGCGCGCCAAGATCAAGTCGGCGATGACCTACCCCGTCATCGTGTTCGTCCTCGCGGTTGTGCTGTCCGGTGTCATGCTCGTGTTCATCGTGCCCACCTTCGCGCAGATGTTCGACGATCTCGGCGGCGAACTGCCGCTGATGACCCGCATCCTGGTGTCGATGTCCAACTTCGTCGCGTCCTGGAGCGGACTGATCACCTTCGTCGTGCTACCCATCGGGATCGTCATGGCCGCACGTGCGGTCAAGGCCAATCCGAAGGGCCGCTACGCGCTCGACGCGATGAAGCTCAAACTGCCCGTCTTCGGCCCGCTGTTCCACAAGATCGCGCTGTCGCGCTTCGCCCGCAACCTCGCCACCCTGCTGGCCTCGGGCGTCCCGATCCTCCAAGCACTCGAGATCACCGCCGACACGGTCAACAACGGCCTCATAGGCGACGCCGTGCGTGACGTCCAGACCTCGGTGCGCGAGGGTGAGTCCATCGCCCGCCCGCTCGCCGTCCACGAGGTCTTCCCCCCCATGGTCGTGCAGATGATCGCGGTCGGCGAGGAGACCGGGAACGTCGACGGCATGCTCGGCAAGGTCGCCGACTTCTACGACACCGAGATCGAGTCAGCGACCGAGTCACTCACCGCCATGATGGAGCCGCTGATGATCGGGATCATCGGCGGGATCGTCGGCGGCATGGTCATCGCGCTGTACCTGCCGATGTTCCAGGTCTTCGACCTCATCGAATAGGACCAGGGCAGGCGGCGTGAGGCCCTACGGCGATGCTCGGGGCCCGCAGAAGGCCGTCGACGGGGGCGTTGAAACGACCACGGGTGGGACCAGAGTCCCGACCGTGGTCGTGCGGTGAGCAACTGGCCAGAGAAAAAGTCACAACTCATCCTAAAGCCTGTGCCAACCGACGCCGATGTCAGGGGTGACAGGCAACCGTCGGGACCGGCGACAGACCGCCCAAGCAGGTGGTAGGTCGATCACCACGAACCCAACATCATCAAGTGGTGACCTGCCCGGAACGATGGACAACGCAGTACCTGCGGGCTCCACCATCCTGGCGGGCCCGGGAACGACAAACCCGTGGCTCCTGTCACACGGGACTCCATCGCACTCATACGGAGCATGACATGGGACGCAAGATCGAACAGGCCCGTCAGGAAGAGGGCTTCACACTCATCGAGCTGCTGGTCGTCGTGATCATCATCGGCATCCTGGCAGCCATCGCCATCCCCGTCTTCCTCAACCAGCGGGAGCGCGCGTGGCAGTCGGCCGTCGAGTCCGACCTGCGCAACGCCGCGATCGAGATCGAGACCGCCTACACGGC
>SLLJ01000023.1 GCA_007134165.1 Nitriliruptoraceae bacterium
AGGATCCGCTCATCCCCCACAACTGGAGTGCGGACGACACCCTGGACCTCACCTCGGCGATCATCGCCCTCGACCAGGAACTGCGCACCCGACGTCCCGACCTGACCATCGCCGCCTGACCGCCCCAGGGACCGCCGACCACCTGAGCACGGTCCGGACCGGCGGCCATCGCACGCCGGTGCGCACCGGTCGCCGTCGCGCGACGGTGCGCACCGGTCGCCGTCGCACGGCTCCCGCCCTCCCCCAACACTTCGGTCTTCACGGCGGAAGCGTCCACCAGCAGGCAGGTCAAGAACCCGACCGGCCCTGGCTGCCTGGCCCGGTTCACCGAGGCGGAGCTGTGCCCCGTCCCGGCGTCGCGCAGCGGTCGTTGGCTGCTGTCGGGCCCCGTTGGCTGCTGCCGGGCCCCGTTGGCTGCTGCCGGGCCCCGTTGGCTGCTGTCCGCCCACCCCGGGGGAGACCCGCGATGAATGCAGGGGGCGGAACGTTGAGGCCGTGGGGTGCCCTGCGGCGCTGTGTCGGGAGCTGCCTGCGTCCCGTCACCCTGAAGCGCTTCCGCGGAAGCGCTGCCGTGCGTTGAACGTTCGCGCTGAGCGTGCAACGCTGCGAGGCGCTTCCGCGGCAGCGCTGCCGTGCGGTGTGGGTCCCAAGGTGTGCGTCCATCGTTCGGGACGTGCCGGCCAACGGGACCCTTGGGGATGTGGCGTACCCAGGCGGTCACCGATGACCGGATCCGTACGCCGCATGGTCCAGCGTGGAGGGTGCGGCGTACCCAGCCGGACACGGGTGACCGCCTGGGTACGCCACATCCGTGAGCAGCATCCCGCCTCCCCGCATTCGTACGCCAGCCGCACGAACCGCCACGTGTAGCGCACGTAGGCGCTTCCGCGGCAGCGCTTTCGTGCACTTCGCGTCTCGTGGAGTGCGTCGAGCGTCCAGGTGGCGCGGGAGGAGGGGCTTCCCGGGGGCGTGGCGCAGCCAGGCCGTCACGGGTGACTGGATCCGTACGCCACGTCGCCAGGAGCGGTGTTGGGTGCGCGATGGCGCGCGACGATGCGCGCCCAGCGCTCCGAGGCGCTTCCGCGGAAGCGCTTGTGTGCGTGGTGCGCTGGTGGCGGTGTGCAGTGCACCGGGTGAACGGAGGGGAGGCAGCCATTCGGGCACGTGGCGTGCGTCCCTACCGGGTCGGGGTTCGCGCGGGTCGGGGTTTGCGCCAGGTCGGGGTTCGCGCCGGTTCGGATTCCCCAGGGTGCGGGCGTTTCCGCAGAAGCGGCGCGCAGCGGCGCAAGCGGACGAGCAATCCGGTCACCGCTCAGTCCCGGTCCCCTGACGCCGGGCGGACCGCCCTACAGGTGGTCGATCCAGCGGTCGGCGAGCCCAAGGCGCCGTTCGAGGTCGCGCAGCGTCGCCTCACCGATGGCGGTGATACCAGCCTCCCGGTTGAGGCGGCTGTTGACGACCTCGGGGGTCAAGCCGCTGAGATGCACGATCATGCGGACGCGATCGCTGTTGGCCTGGCGCAGTTCGCGCTTGCGCTGGGCGCGGCTCACGGTGATCGTACGTCCGCCGGGCATCGCCGCAGCGTGATCGCCGATCAGCGCCGGTGGGGGGACGAGCTCGATCTCGAACTCCAGGCTGCTGGTGCCAGCCTCATGGATCAGATCCTCGGGATGGCTGTCATCGAACACCGAGCTCGGATCGGCGGCGTCGGGTCCTCCCATCGGGGTGGCCGAGATGGCCTGGAACAGCGACAGTTGCTCTTCGCCGTCAGCAGCGGGCAGCTCGTCGAACGCTACGGGTGGCTGCTCGCCGTCCTCCTCGCGCCGGCGCAGCGAATGCGTTCGTTCCTCGGCCAGTCGGGCGGCGAACACCCGCAGGCGCAGGTCGTCGGGCACGAACAGGTAGGCCTTTTGGCGGCGCAGCGGTCCGTGCCAGCGCACCAGTCGACCCACGGCCTGACGGAAGAACAGCTCGGTGATGGTGTTGGTGGCGTACACCCCGACCCGTAGTCGTGGGATGTCCACCCCCTCTGACACCATCCGAACGGCGACGATCCACGGGTGGTCGCTGGCGGCAAACTCAGCGATTCGCTCGCTGGCGAGAGGATCGTCGGAGGTGGCGACCACCGGCTCGCAGCCGGTGTGGCGGTGCAGCAGTCGGGAGGCCTGTCGAGCATGGTCGACGTCCATCGCGATGACCAGACCGCCGGCCCGTGGGTCCTGCTCGCGCAGCCGCCGCAGCTGCTCATCGGCCTCACCGAGCACGGTCGGCAGCCACTCGCCGTCGGCCGACAGGGCGGTGCGCAGCCGTTGGGAGGCCGCTGTGCGGTCGAGGGGGTCGTCGAAGGTCGCGCTGCGCAGGCTGCCGTCCGGCGCGGACCATTCCATGTGACCGTTGAAGCGGGGGAAGAACACCGGCCGCACGACGCCGCCGTCGCGCAGTGCGTCGTCGTAGCCGTAGGTGTGGTGGGCCACCGCCTCGTCGAAGGCGTACTCGACGAAGGGGATCGGGTCGTCGTCGCTACGGAAGGGAGTGCCCGACAGCGACAGTCGGCGAGCGGCGAGCTCGAAGGCGAGGGCCAGGCCGGTGCCCCACGCCCGGTCGCTGCCGGCATGGTGGATCTCGTCGAGCACCACGAACGCGTCGTCGGCTGCGCCGCGCAGGGCCCCCGGGGTGGCAGCGACCTGCTGGTAGGTCACCGCCACCCCGTGCATGTCGCTGGGGAACGGCTCCGATGAGGGCCAGTCGGGTGCCAGTTGCAGGCCGAGCTCGGCCGCCGCCGCCGACCACTGGTGCTTGAGGTGCTGGGTCGGTACGACCACCACCACTCGCCGGTGTGGGTGGTGCGAAAGATCGCGGATGGCTGCGGTGAGCGCGAAGGTGGTCTTGCCGGCGCCTGGGGTCGCGACCGCCAGGAAATCGCGGCCGAGGTGCGATTCGAACGCCTCGAGGGCATGTTTCTGCCAGCGACGCAGGCGCAGGGATCGGCGCACGGCGGGCGACCTTCCGGTGGGGGTGGTGGAGTGGCGGGTGGCGGAGTGGCGGGTGGCGGAGTGGCGCCGTGGGGGGTGTGGCGGAGTGGTGGCGTCAGGGCGGCGGTCCGACGGTGCGGCTGGGGTCGGTGGGTCGGTGAGGCGGCACGGCGACGGGGCGGATAGTGCCATGCCTGGGCCCGGGTCCTGATCCATGGCGCTCAGTCGAGGGCGGCTCCCGCCGCATCGACGTGCTCTCCGATGAGATCGAGCAGGTCGTCGGCGTAGCGTTCGAGCTTCGCCGGCCCAACCCCGGGGCAGGCCGCGAGCTCCCGTTCGGTGCGCGGCTTGCGCGCGGCGAGTTCGCGCAGATGGCGGTCGTGGAACACCAGGAAAGGCGGCTGACCGGCTCGGGCAGCGACGCTGGCGCGCCATGCTCGGAGCGCTTCGAACAGTTCCGCGTCCTGCCCGTCGTCCGGGGTGAGGACGTCCCCACCGACGAGTCCGGCCGTACGTCGGACCGCCGCCGCAGCCAGGCGGGTGGGTTGGCCCCCGATGGTTACCGGCTCGCCGAAGACGACCTCGAGCCGGAGTGCGCCAGTCGACGACGTCGAGGTGGTGAGCGGTTCTTGGAGCACGACGACCGCTCGATCCGCCAGCACCTCGACGACCCGTCCCCGCAGTCCTCCGGCCAGGGCCACTCCCAGGCCCCGCTCAGCCACGGTGCTGCCGTCGGCGAGTCGGGTGCCCGCGCCCGGATCGGGGTGTCCGGCTGCCGTGCTCGCCGGTCCGGGAGCCGGTGTGGGGTCGGCGGCAGTGTGGAGTTCGCGCAGGAATGGGGAGGGCCGCTCGGCGTCGGCGAGCACCGTGACCGTTGCCTCGCAGCGGGTCAATGCCACGTGGAACACGCGGCGTTCCTCCTCGAGGTCTTCGGCCAGCCGATGAGGGAACAGCCCCTGATTGGCGGCGAACACCACGACGTGGGACCACTGCATGCCCTTGACGCGGTGCACCGTTGACAGCGTCACCCCAGCCGGGTCCCCGGGAGCCGAGAGCTGCTCGCGCAACCAGGGGGCGAAGGTGCCCGGATCCGGGTGCAGGACGGCGAGCTGGACCAGTGCATCGAGATCGTCACCGTGGCTTGAGCCCTCGGGTCGCGTGCGGGAGCGGTCGAGCACGTCGATCGCTTCATCCAAGCCGATCTCGGTACGCACGATCTGCAGGCAGTGCGCGACCTCGGCGCCTTCCTGCACGGCGTCGGCGAGCAGTTCCAGGTCGGCGAGGTAGTCCTCGAAGCGCTCTCGATGGGTGTCATCGAGCGAGGCCGAAACCTGCTCGAGCTGCGCCAAGGTCCAGGTGGTGCGTCGGCGCAGGAGCGGTTCGACCGCCGATCGGACCTTACGTGCCGGACGGTTGATGGTCTCGAGCACGTCGCTGCGGGCGATGCGCGCAGGATCGAGGCCGATGCGCAGGTAGGCCAGCGAGGCGCGCACGCCGGTGCGGTTGAGCACCGTGGTGTCGAGTGGCGCGGTGTGCGCGATCCCGTGCGCCGTGAGCATGACCTGCACCGGCAGCAACGCGCTGTTGACCCGTGCCAGCACGGCCAGGTCGCCGGGAGCCTTGTCGGCAGCAAGACGGGCGCGCACCAGGTCGAGCACGTGCCCCGAAAGCTGGGTCGCGGGCAATGTTTCGACGCGCAGGGCCGGTTCGTTCAAGGGGTCACCGCAGGCCCGGTCGTGGGCGTCAGGGTGGCTTCGGTCCCGGGCACGTTCGCGGGTACCCGGATGGTCTTGGGCACGCGCTCACGGTTGTGGGACAGCAGCGTCACCGCCGCCTGGACGACTGGTGCCGGACAGCGGTAGTTGACCTCGAGCGCATGATGCTCGGCGCCGGGGAACCAGCGGTCGAAGCGGACCAGGAAGTCGGGGCTCGCGCCGGCGTAGCGGTAGATGGTCTGGTCGTCGTCGCCGACGGCGAACACCTGCATCGGGGGGCCGGCGACCAGCCGGACGAGGAGCAGGAAGGCCGGGGTCAGGTCCTGGAACTCGTCGACCAGCAGGTGCGTGCCGACCTGCTGGACCTCGCGGCGCAGCTGGGGTTCGGTGAGCAGCAGCTCGACCGCACGGAAGATCTGCTCATCGAAGTCCAGGACCCGGCGCAGGGCGAGCTGTTCGCGGTAGCGGTCGAAGACCTCGGAGAAGCCATCGACGTCTCCGCGCCGGGTCTCGACCTCGAACGGATCGCGCAGGCCGAGGCGGACCTCGGCCAGGGCCTCGAGGTAGGGGGCGAACGGATCCTGGTTCGGGACCCGGCCGACGCGGATCAGTCCGTCGAGAATCGAGCGCTGGTCGCGTTCGGTGATGACCTCTCGACGCTCGTGACGCCGAACGATCCACAGACCGAGCGAGTGCAGCGTGCGGATCGACGCGCCGAGCTCGCCGGTGCGTGCCCGCATCTCGGCGGCGGCCCGGGTGTTGTAGGCAACGGCAGTGACCAACTCGGGTTCGACCCGGCGTTCGCGCAGCAGGTGGCGCAGACGGGCGGTGAGGACCCGGGTCTTGCCGGACCCGGCGGGTGCGATGATGCGGGCCGGGCCAGCACGGTGTGCGACCGCGGCTAACTGATCCGGGGCGAGTTCGTCGGCAGGGGGCGCATCTCCGCTGACGGTCAGGCGACGCAGGCCGACCGACTCACGGTGCACCAGCGGGGGCAGGTCGGCGTCGCGGGCAGGGCGTGATCTGCCCGCCACCGGCTCGGGGGTGATCGGTCCAGGGGTGATCGGCCCGCGGGGTCCACCGTCGACCAGCGCGTCGCGTCCGTCCGGCAGTCGGATGTCGCCGGTTGACGATGGGCCGGCTCCCGCGTGACGGCGGGCGAGCACCCCATGCCACCAGACCGGATCCCCGGCGCGCAGGTCGTAGTTGTTGGCCCAGGTCAGGAACCGCAGCCGGTCGAGGTGGAAGGTGTGGGCATCCCCCACGAGGTACGGAGCCCGCGTCTCGACCTGCGGCGCGCGCAGCTGTTTGGGATCGACGGCGAGCTCGATCACCACCGGTTCGCGCCGCAGCCAGTGGTGGTGCAGGACGGTCGTGAGGGGGGCCGGTTGGGTCAGTACCTCGTCGTCGAGGCGGTAGCGAGGTACCGCCTCGAAGCTCCGTGGTGGCCGGTTGTTTGGCGCGATGATCACGCCGCGACCCAGCGCCGGCGGGCCGGGGAAGCAGGGCGACGGTTCGGAGGGCATGGTGGGAGGCTACGGCTTCGGGATCGAGGTGACGTCGCGGCCGCGGATGACCGGTGGATGGCGCAGCGCTCAGGCCGGCAGGTACCACTCGCGGGCAGCGAGCCAGCCGATCGCCCAGCCGAGCAGGTCGTCGTCGCCGACGGCGTTGAGGGTGGCGAGCAGTTGCTCGATGCCGGGCAGCGTTTGGTCGAGGACCTGTGCGAACCCGGCGGCATCGAGCCAGGCGGCATGCTCCTCGTCGACCGAGAACGGTCCCAGCTCGAGCCGACCGGCGATGGCGGCGGCGTGGACCTGTTCCCAGCTGGGGGCGTGGGCGAGCACCTCGTCGACCGTGGGGTCGCTGTCGTCGTCGACCGTGGGGTCGCTGTCGTCGTCGACCGTGGGGTGCAGCGAGTCGCCCTGGGGTCGGTCCCGTGCCACATCCAGACCACCGATGGGTGGCTGGTCGGCGATCGGTGCCAGCTCCTCGGGACCGATCTCCCGCGGGCCCTCCTCGTCATCGAACCGCCGCAGTGCTTCGCTCGCCACCGTCAGCAGCCAGGCTCGGGCCAGTAGGTCGGTCATCGGCACCGGCGTAGCCAGCGAGGGCAGACCGAAGGCGCGGCGGGCGGTGTTGGAGGCGAGGTCGCGGGGCCGCAGGTCATCTGCCGCGTCGTCGGAGTCGGCGTCGGTCCGCCAGGTGTGCAGCTCGCCCCGATCGAGGGTGCGGTAGACGCCCACCTCGGTGCCGTCGCGCAGGACGCAAAGCAACTGATGCAGGCCCATGACCTCCTCGCCCCGTGCGACCTCCTCGGTCGTGACCACGACCAGCCCCGTGACCTCGTCGGGGGCGACGAGGATGCCGTTGTCGAGCAGGGATACGTCTACCAGCGCCACGGTTCCGTGCTCCGCCGGTTGGAGCCCGACGATCGCGCGCGTAGCGGGGTCCACTTCGCCGAGCTCGTCGTCGAGTTGGACGAGCACTTCGAGCGCGGTGTCGGGATCGAGCTGGGGCACGTCGAACCTCGGCCTAGGATCGGTTGCACCCTACTGCCTCGGGTCTGCCGACCGGGCCCTTACGCCGTTCTGTACGGGTGTGCCGCTCAGGAGAGCTGCGCCAGGTCGACGCAGGTCGAATGGCGGGGCGGTACGTCGACAGGTCTCGGGCATGCCCCTGTCCGGATGGGGGCACCAATGCCTGGCGCAGGTCGTCGTGCGTCGTATGGTCGGGGATGAGGCCGCGCGAGCCCGTGGCCGCAGCGAAGAACCCGCCGATGAGGAGAAGCCCGTGGTTGCCAAGGAAAGTCCGATGCTGTCCTACCCGACCGAGCGGCTCGTGGCCGTCGTGCCCCGGCCCGAACAGGTCGAGAAGGCGGTCGCCGGCCTGCGTGCGGCCGGTATCGACGACGACCGCATCGCGGTCCGGTGCTGTGAGCAGGAGGCCGGGCGCTTCGACCCGACCAACGACGACGTCTCGGGGTTGACCGGGATCGTGCGCGTCGTTCAACGTGTGCTCGGTGATGAGACCGAGAAGCTCCAGCGGCTCGATGCCGCCCTCGCCGCCGGACACTACGTCCTCGAGATCGACCCCGGTCCGGGTGGTGACGCCCCCGACGCCGACCTGCGTGAGCTCGGACGCTTGCTACGGGAGGCTGGCGCCCGGGAAGTGTCCTACTACGGGGAGTGGGCTATCGAGGACCTCGACCCGGTCACCTGAGCCGCCCGAGCTCCGGCCGCGCCATCGGCGGGTGGTCAGCCGGTGGCAACCTGGTAGCCGGCTTCGTCGATGGCGGCATGGATGGCCTGGTCGCTGGCTTCGCCCTCGACGGTGACGGTGCGGGCGTCGATGTCGACGCTCACGGAGTTCACTCCGTCAAGCGTGCCCACCTCGCCTTCGATGGCCGACTTGCAGTGGTCGCAGGAGATATCCGGGACTGAGTAGGTGCGGGTGGTGGCCATGGGGTGGACTCCTCGGGTTTCGGGTCCCGGGCTTCGGGTCTTGGTTCCCGGTCTCGGGCCGTGCGGGGCGGCGCGGAGCCGCCGGACGCCACGATCAACGCTTGGTCATGCGTGCGATGACCTGCATGGCCTCGTCGATCTTCTCGTCCGCGGACTCCGGCCCCTGGGCGATCGCGTCGCGAACGCAGTGCCGGACGTGGTCGTCGAGCATCGACATCGCGACGCCGTGCAGGGCGCTGGACGCCGAAGCGATCTGGGTGAGGACGTCGATGCAGTAGCGGTCGTCCTCGACCATGCGTTGTAGACCACGGACCTGGCCCTCGATCCGGCGCAGGCGAGTGAGCAGCGCCTCGCGATTGTCGGCGTAGCCGTGCACGAAAGCCTCCGGTCGCGGTTGGGATCGACGCGGCGTCCGTCATTATAGGGGGTGGGGGTATCGGTCGCGACCGGCCGTGAACGGTGTTGGGGTCGTGAGCTGCTGGGGGTTGGTTCATCACCTGTAGGCGGCTGTCTTGGTCTGTCGTGGGCGGTGGTGTGGACGGGATGTCGCAGGGGCGTGGGATGCTGTCGGTCATGCGTGAGATC
>SLLJ01000260.1 GCA_007134165.1 Nitriliruptoraceae bacterium
TCGGCACCGTACAGATACAGCCGCCCGGCGAGGTACAGCAGCAGCAGCAGGGCGAACACGCTGCCAAGCGCCCCGTACAACGCGTTGGCACCGTCGACCTGGTTGGCCACGAAGATCCCGCTGACCAGCTTGAGCACCGACCAGCCGAACCCGGCCAGCAGGGCGCCCGGCAGCAGCTGGCGGACGCTCAGCAACGAGCTCGGCGAGAGCACCGCGTAGGCGGTGGTGAACAGCCCCACGTCCAGCACGAACGAGACCGAGAACGACACCAGCAGGCCCAGCGTGGGGTGCAGCCCGCCGAGCAGCCCGGTGGGCAGCAGGCTCGCGGCGAACACGGCGGCCGCGGCCACCACGCCCAGCACGACCATGGCCAGCAGCTGGCGGAGCCGGGCGAGGACCCCGGTCATGAGCTCCCCACGGAACACGACGCGCGTGGCGGTCATGAGGCTGTCCAGCACCTTCAGTCCGGTCAGCAGCAGCGTGACGAGCCCGACCAGCCCGACCGTGCCCCGGGCGGCGACCACCCCCTCGATCAGGGCCCGAACCCCGCTGTCGGGTTCTTCGAGGGTGTCGTCGAAGCCGGGCAGCGCTTGGGTCAGGCTCAGCGCCACGTCGATCTGCCGCTCGGGGTCGGTCAGCACGAAACCGACCACCGACACCGCCAGCAGCAGCAGCGGCACGAACGAGATGAAGGCGAAGTAGGCGATCGCGGCGGCGAGCTGATCGGCGGCATCCAGCTTGTAGCGCTGCTGCACCTGCCAGGCCACGTCGATCAGCGACTTCAGCTTCACTCCCATGGCAGGTCTCCGCGGTCGAGGTCCCCGGCGGCGCGCACGATCGCATCCACCAGGCCATCGAGGTCGTGGGGGTCAGCCTCGCGGGTCACCGCCAGGCCCAGCTCGCGGCAGGTCGCCGAGGTGACCGGTCCGATCGACACGACCGCGGCCCGCCAGGGCCGACCCGCCAGCAGCGAGGTGAAGGCCTCGACCGAGGAGGACGAGCCGAAGGCCACCACGTCGATGCGGCCGGCCTCGAGGTCGGCGAGGACCGGGTCGGGCAGCCGTTCGACGAACCGGGTGCGGTAGGCGGTGACCGGCACACAGGTGTAGCCGCGGGCAGCCAGCAGCTCGTCGAGCACCGGGTTGGCCCGGTCCGCGCGCACCAGCAGGGCCCGCCCATGCCCCGCAGGGATCGCCTCACCGAGCGCCTGGGTGGTCGCGGTGGCCGGCACCAGGTCCGCGTCCAGCCCGAGCCGCTCGGTCAGCCGCCCGGCGGTGCCCCGCCCCACGCACGCGATCATCGGCACCCGGCGCAGCGCCGCCGGGTCGGTCCCGGTGCGCGCCACGGCGTCGGCCAGCGCGTCCACCCCGTTGGGCGAGGTCAGACCCAGCAGCGCGGCCGACCCCGACGCGGCCTGACCCACCGCCTCGTCCAGCGCCGGCAGGTCGCCCGGCTCGATGCGCAGCACGGGCGCCTCGACCGGCTCGCCGCCCAGCTCCCGCACCCGGTCGCTGAGCGCGGTGGCCTGGGCCGGCGCGCGCAGCACCAGCACCCGACGGCCGCTGAGCACCGCGCTCACACCGGGCCACCGGCGCGCAGCCGCTCGAGCACCTGCTCACCGCCGGCCTCACGCAGCGTGACGGCCATCGCGATGCCGAGCCGGACCGGGTCGTCGGCGGCGGCCTCGTGCGAGGCGCGGAACAGGCGGGTGCCCGACGGATCCGACAGCATCCCGAGCAGCTCGAGGCGGGCTCCGCCGCTGGGCGAGGTGAGCCGGGACGCATGCGCGCCGATCGGGGCGGTGCAGCCCCCCTCGAGCTCAGCGAGCAGGGCGCGTTCGGCCGCCACCTCGGCGCGGGTGTGGGCATGATCGATGCGCTGCAGCGAGGCGCGGGTGGCCGCGTCGTCGACCCGGCACTCCACCGCCAGTGCGCCCTGGGCCGGAGCGTGCAGCAACTCCCCGTGCTCCAGGGGCACCGCCGTGAGCTCCAGCCCGCTCGGCCGCAGCCTGAGCAGCCCGGCCACCGCCACCACGACCGCGTCGACCTCGCCCTCGACGACCTTGCGCAGGCGGGTCTCGAGGTTGCCGCGGATGGGCTGCACGATCAGGTCGCGGCGCGCCTTCATCAGCTGTGCACGCCGCCGCGGCGAGGAGGTGCCCACGGTCACCGGCCGGTCGCGGGGCAGGTCGGCCAGCCGGTGGCCCGCCCGGGTCACCAGCGCGTCACGGGGGTCGTAGCGCACCGGCACCGCCCCGATCAGCAGCCCGTCGACCGGCGCGGTGGGCAGGTCCTTGTAGGAGTGGACCACGAGGTGGCAGTCGCCGTCGAGCACCGCCCGGCGGGTGCCGTCGACGAACAGGCCCTTGGCGTCGAAGGCCTCGATGGCCCGCTCGGGATGGTCGTCACCGGTGGTGGACAGGCCCACCAACTCCGCCGGGCGACCGGTCGCGCCGGCAAGCGCGTCGGCGACGGTCTGGGCCTGGGCCAGCGCCAGTGCCGAGCGGCGGGTGGCCACCCGCCACGGGCCACGCTCGGGACGCACGATCACCGTTGCACGTCCCCATCGCCCCCGAGGTCGTCGAGGTCCTCGTCGAGCGGATCGTCGACCTCCCAGACGAGGTCGAACAGGGTGCGCAGCGCATCCGCGTGGCGGTCGGCCACCCCCCGCTCGGCCAGCTCCTTGAGCCGCACGCTCGGGGTGTGCAGCAGGGTGTTGACGATGCCGCGGGTCAGGGTCTCGACGGCCTCGAGTTGGCGGGGCTCCAGCCCGGCCAGCCGCGGAGAGAGCCGTTCGAGTTCGGCGAGACGAACGGCCTCGGCACTCCGGCGGACCGCGGCGATGGTCGGGCCGACCTCGCTGCTGCGCGTCCAGGCGACGAACGCCGCCGCCTCCTCGTCGACCAGTGCACGGGCCTCGGTGAGCACGTCGCCGGCGACCTCGCGCACCGCCCGGGCGCGCACGTCGGCGATGTCGACCACCTCGACGTCTGGCAGTTCGACGCAGCCCGGGTCGATGTTGCGCGGCATGGCCAGATCCAACAGCACCAGCGGGGCGTGGGCCGGGTCGGGCCGGGAAGCCAGCGCAGCGGCGACCAGTGCCGGGTCGATCAGCGGTACGGGCGCGCCGGTCGTGCACACCACAAGGTCGGCGGCGGCCAGCGCGTCGCGCAGCCCGCCGGGGGCGACCACCCGTCCTTCACACCGGGCCGCGAGCCGGGCGGCCTTGTCGGCGCTGCGGTTGTAGACGTCGAGGTGTCCGATGCCCTGCTCGCGCAGCCGCTCGACCGACAGCGTCCCGACCGCGCCGGCCCCCACGATCAGCGCCCGGCGGCCGGCGACGGGGCCGCCGAGCCGCGTGCCCGCCACCTCGAGGCCGACCTCGACCATCGAGGACGCGCCCTGCATGATCTCGGTCTCACGCCGTATCCGCCGCCCCACCGACACCGCCTGGCGGAACAGCCGCTGCAAGACCCGGCGAGCCGCACCCTGTTCACGGGCGACCTGCACCGACTGCTTGACCTGGGTGGCGATCTGGCCCTCGCCGATCACCATCGAGTCCAACCCGCCGGCGACCGCGAACAGGTGCGCGGCGGCGCGGTCGTCGTGGTAGCTGTACTCGACCTCGTCGAGATCCTGGGGGTGCAGGTCGCCGCGCTCGGCGAACCAGCCGCGCAGCTCGTGCAGCCCCGAGTGGAACCGGCTCACGTGGGCATAGACCTCGACCCGGTTGCAGGTCGAGAGCACGACGGCCTCGAGGACGTGCTCGAGTCCGGTCAGCGTGCGCAACGCCTTGGGCAGCTCCTCGGCCGGCACCGCGAGCCGTTCGAGGAGCGCAAGACCTGCGCTGCGATGGTTGCAGCCGACGACCAGCAGTGACATCAGCGCCCGTCCGTTCGGATCGGAGGGTAGCGGCTCGGGATCAGCCGGCGGCAGCCGGCACGTCCTCGTCGGCCTGTTCGTAGAACGACAGCAGCTGCAGCTCGGTGGCCAGGTCCACCCGGCGCACCCGGACGTGCTCGGGGACGTCGAGGTAGATGGTGGCGAAGCTGAGGATGGCGGTGACCCCGGCCGCGACCAGGGTGTCGGCGACCGACTGAGCCGCGGTGTCGGGCACCGTGATCACGGCCATGGTCGCGGCGGTGCCCGTCAGCACCGCGGGCAGTTCCTCAGCGGACCGCACCCGGTGCCCGGCGATGGTCCGGCCCACGATCCGCTCGTCGGCGTCGATCACGGCGGCGACCCGGAAGCCGCCACGCTCGAACCCGCCGTAGGCGGCCAGCGCCCGGCCGAGGTTGCCGGCGCCGACCAGCACCACCGGGCGCCCCTCGTCGAGTCCGAGCACCCGGGCCAGCTCGGCGGCCAGCGCGGCAACCGGGTAGCCCACCCCGCGGGTGCCGTGCGAGCCGAGGCAGGACAGATCCTTGCGGACCTTGGCCGCGGACGTCCCCGACGCGCGCGCGAGCTGGTCGCTGGACAGCGTGACCGCGCCGGCCTGTCCCGCGCGTCGCAGCGCCTGCAGATACCGCGGCAGCCGGGCCGCGGTGGCATCCGGGATCGACGCCTCACCCACCTGGCTGCTCCTCTGGTCGACCGCCCTCGCCCGGCTCAGGGTACGTCCCCGGCCGACGGCGCCCCAAAGCGCCACGCCGGGTCTGGCGGCGGGCGGCGCGGATCGCGCGGCGCACCGTGCCGGGCGCGAGCTCGAGTTCGGCCACCTCCACCCCGTCGACACAGACCACCGGTACCCGCACCCCGTAACGACGGATGAGCGCCTCGTCGGTGTCGACGTCCACGGTGCGCCGGATGGCGCGTCGCGCCTCAGCGGCGACCAGCGCCTCGGCCCGCCGGCACAGCCCGCACCCGGACCGGGTGTAGACCACGACCTCGGGAGGGTGTCGTGTCGAGCGGTGGGGCATCAGGTGGTGGCACGCAGCTCGCGGCGGCGAACCTTGCCGGTGGCGGTGTGCGGCAGGTCGGTGCGCACCTCGATGCGGGTCGGGCACTTGTAGCGCGCCAGACGCTGACGGCAGCTGCGCATCAGCGCGTCGGGGTCGAGTTCGGCTCCCGCCCGCGGGACCACGAAGGCGACGACGGTCTCGCCGGTGAGCGGGTGCGGCTCACCGACCGCGGCCGCCTCGGCGACCGACACGTCCTCGAGCAGGACCCGCTCGACCTCGCGTGGGTAGACGTTGAAGCCGTTGACGATGATCAGGTCCTTGATGCGGTCGACGAGGTAGAGGTAGCCCTGGTCGTCGCGGCTCCCGACGTCACCGGTCCGCAACCAGCCATCGCCGGTGAGCACCGCCCGGGTCGCCTCCTCGTCGTTCCAGTAGCCCCGGAACACGTTGGGGCCACGGACCCACACTTCGCCGGGGTCGCCGGTCGCCACGTCCCGGCCTTCGTCGTCGACCAGGCGCAGCTCGATGCCCGGCAGGGGCAGGCCGACCGACCCGGGCCGGGCCGCCGGTGCCATGGAGTTGCTGGTGACGCCCGGGCTGGCCTCGGTCAGGCCGTAGCCCTCCTCGATGGTCACGCCGGTGGCCTCGCGGAACCGCTCGAACAACGGCACCGGCAGCGGCGCGGCACCGGACACCGCCAGGCGCACCGACCCGAGATCGACCCCGTCGAGCGCGCCGGACTCGAGCCAGGCGACATACATCGGCGGGGCCCCGAGCACGATGCTCACCCGGTGGGCGAGGATCGCCTCACGGGTGGCGACCGGATCGAAGCGGGGCACGAGCACCATCGTCGCGCCCGTCGTGATCGACACGCCGATGCCGACGTTGAGCGCGTAGATGTGCGCCAGCGGGAGCACCAGCAGCACCACGTCGTCGCCGCCGACCTCGAAGCGCCCGGCCAGGGACTGGTCCTGATTGGCCGCCAGGTTGCGGCGGGTGAGCACCGCCCCGCGCGGACGTCCGGTCGTGCCGGAGGTGTAGACCAGGGCGGCGAGGTCGTCGAGTTCGCGGGTGACCAACTGCGGCGTGCCGGCGTCGGCCACCCGCTGCTGCCAGGTGTCGCAGCCGTCGATTGCCACGCCGTCGGTCAGCAGTACCCGCAGGGCCGGCAGCACCTCGCGCAGCTCGGCGACGGCCGCAGCGCGCTGCTCACCGGCCACCACCAGCACCGCCCCGCTGTCGTGCAGCGCATGGCGCAACTCGTCGGGGGCCAGGCCCGGCATCAGCGGCACGGCACAGGCCCCGGCGCGCAGGACCGCGCACAGCACCTCGACGAAGGTCGGCCCGGTGCCCAGCACCAGCGCGACGCGGTCGCCCGGTCCGACCCCCTCGGCCTGGAGCACCGCGGTGCCGGCATCGACCCGGTCGTGCAGTTGGGCGTAGGTCAGCGTGCCGCCGTCGTGGACCAGCGCCGGATGGTCCGGACGGTGGGCCGCGGTGATCCGCAGCCGGGCGGCGACGTCGACAGGGTCGGTGGGCACGTCGGTCACGTGGGGTCTCCTCACCGGCACGCGCCGCGTTCCCCGGGCGCTCACCGGCCGGCGGACAGCCTAGCCCGCCGAACGTCGGGGGCTACCCTCGCGCGCATGCGCATCCTCGCCTCGACCGGCCCCCTGTTCGCCCGTCCCTTGGAGTGGGCGCTCGAGGTGGTGGCCGATGCCGGGTTCGACGGCGCGGAGCTGATGGTCACCCAGGACCCGGCGACCCAGGACCCCGACCGCGTCCAGGCCGCCGCCGCCGCGACCGGCATGCCCGTGCCGGTGGTGCACGGTCCGTTCCTGCTGCTCACCCGGCGGGTGTTCGACACCGACCTGGTGGTCAAGGCCCGCCGCAGCCTGGAGCTGGCCAGCGGGATCGGCGCGGATCTGATGATCGTGCACCCGCCGTTCCGCTGGCAGCGCGACTTCCACCGCTGGCTGCTCGACGGCGGCGACGCCGAGGCCGCCGAGCTCGGCACCCGGGTCGGGGTCGAGAACCTCTACCCGGTGGCGATGCGCGGTCGGCCGGTGCGCTTCCACCGCTACACCGAGCCCACCCACCTCGCACCGTTCCGGCACGTGGTGTTCGACACCAGCCACTTCGGGGTCACCGGCGTCGACATCGTGCAGGCCTACGAGGTGCTGCGCGAGCAGACCGTGCACCTGCACATCTCCGACTACCGCGGCGGTGGCCGCGACAGCCATGCGCCACTGGGCCACGGCATCCTGCCGCTGGGTGGGCTGCTCTCCCGCGCCGCGATCGACGTGGCCAGCGGCCGCGGACCGGGCGGGGACGACGAACTGTCGATCACCCTCGAGCTCGACTGCCGCCGCTACCTCGACGACCGCACCGGCCTGGTCGGCTACCTGCGCCATGAGCTGACCAAATGCCGTGCACTGCTCGACGGCGTGCCCCCCGAGGAGGTGCTCGGTCGACCCGACGTGGTCCCGGCCACCCTGCCCTCCCTCGCCGACGATCCCGACCAACCCACCATCGGCCCTGCGGGCCGCTGAGCCAGGAGATCCGCGTGCGCCCCGCCACCGCCGTCGTGCTCGTGCTGCTGCTGCTGCTCATCATCGTGGCCACGGCGGTGCAGTTGACCCGCGCCGCCGCGCTGTGAGACCCAGCTACAGGAACACCGAGCGGCGCCCCAGCAGGTTGCGGTGCAACATGTCCTGGATGGTGTCGCGGACCCGGTCGGTGAGGTCGAACACCGCCATCGGGTCGTCCGCCGCGTCCGGGCCGTACTCGGTGGTGTCGATCGGCTCGCCGTACTCGATCAGCCACTTCGAGGGCAGGGGCAGCAGCGCGAAGGGTCCGAGCACCGGCAGGGCGAACATCTGGGGCACGACCGGGAAGTAGGGCAGCCCGAGCACCCGCGCCAGGATGCGCAGGTCGTAGAGCATCGGGTAGATCTCCTCGCTGCCGACGATCGCGGTGGGCACGATCGGCACCTGGGTGCGCAGCGCGGTCGCCACGAAGCCGCCACGGCCGAAACGCTGGAGCTTGTAGCGGTCGCGCCAGGGCTTGCCGATGCCCTTGAAGCCCTCCGGCCAGACCGCCACCAGCTCGCCCTGCAGCAGCAGGCGGTCGGCGTCCCGGTTGGAGGCCAGCGTGGCCCCGGTCTTGCGGGCGAACTCGCCGACCACCGGGGTACGGAACACCAGGTCGGCGCCGAGTTCACGAGCATGGCGGCCGGTGCGGTCGAAGACGTCGAGGCGGGTGATGACCGCATCCGCGGGCAGCGTGCCGGCATGGTTGGCCACGATCAGGCCGCCACCCTCGGGCGGAACGTGCTCGACGCCCTGCGAGGACACCCGCCAGTAGTGGCGGTGCAGGGGGCGGATCAGCGGCATGACCACGTTGGTGGTCAGGTCCGCGTCGAACCCGAACTCGTCGATCTGGTAGTCGCCGGTCAGCCGCCGGCGCAGGAACGAGGCCCCCGCCCGAACGTGGTCGATCCACCGGTCACCGGTCACGTCGCGCAGTGCACCCAGCGCGTCGACCACCGGAGCCCAGCCGCGGCGGCTGGCCTCGCGCTCGACCCGGGCTCGGGCGGGGTCGCCCTGAGGATCAGCGCCGGGGGCGCCAGACGCGGAGGACCCAGACGCGGAGGACCCAGACGCGGAGGACCCAGACGCGGAGGACCCAGACGCGGAGGACCCAGACGCGGAGGACCCAGA
>SLLJ01000286.1 GCA_007134165.1 Nitriliruptoraceae bacterium
CAGGCCGCCGGCACGGCCGGCACGGCGACGAGCGCGCTCAGCCTAGACGCAGCCCACGGCCGGTCCACCCGGCATCCTCGACACGAAGTCTCCGGTGAACCAAGGAGTCGGCATGCGGGTGCTGGTGCTGGGTGCGACGGGCTACATCGGTGGGCGGCTGGTCCCGGTTCTCCTCGACCGCGGCCACGAGGTGGTGTGCGCAGCGCGCAGCCCCGAGAAGCTTGCGGCCCGCCCCTGGGCCGAACAGGTGGAGTTGGTGCGCGGGGACGTGTTCGACCGCGCCTCGCTCGACCGGGCCTGTCGGGACGTGGAGGCGGTCGTCTACCTCGTGCACTCGATGGACGGACAGGGCGACTTCGCCGGGCGCGACCGGCTTGCGGCAGCGAACGTGCGCGACGCCGCCGCGGCCGCCGGCGTGTCCCGCCTGGTCTACCTCGGCGGGCTCGGTCAGGAGGACGAGGGCCTGTCGGCCCATCTGCGCTCCCGCCATGAGGTCGGTCGCGTGCTCGCCGACGGTCCGGTCGCGGTGACCGAGCTGCGCGCGGCGGTGATCATCGGCTCGGGCAGCGCCTCGTTCGAGATGCTGCGCCACCTCGTCGAGGTGCTGCCGGTGATGGTCACTCCCCGCTGGGTCGACACCCGCTGCCAGCCAATCGCCATCCGCGACGTGCTCGCGCAGCTCGCCGCGGTGCTCGAGCGTCCCGGGACCGCCGGGCGGATCCTCGAGATCGGCGGACCCGACGTGCTCACCTACCGCGAGATGATGCAGATCTACGCCGAGGTGGCGGGGCTGCGCCGGCGGGTCATCCTGCCCGTCCCCGTGCTCACCCCCCGGCTGTCGTCGCTGTGGGTGGGGCTGGTGACCCCCCTGCCGACGGGACTGGCGCGACCGCTGGTCGACAGCCTGGTCAACGAGGTCGTGGTGCGCCATGCCGACGACGAGCAGCTGCTGCCCCCGGCGCGGCTGCCCTTCCGGGAGGCGGTCCGCCTCGCCCTGACCCGGGTACAGGACCTGGACGTGGCCACGACCTGGGCCAGCGCGGAGCTGGCCACGCGTTCGCGTCCCGAGCCGGCGCGACGCGGCCCCGAGGATCCGCGCCCCGAGGATCCCGCCTGGGCCGGGGGCACGGTGCTCAGCGACACCCGTGAGGTCCACAGCCTGGCCCCGCCCGAGGTGCTGTTCGCGACCGTGTGCGGGATCGGCGGGGACCGTGGGTATCCGTCGGGTCGGTGGCTGTGGCAGGTCCGGGGTCTGTTCGACAAGCTCGTCGGGGGCGTGGGGCTGCGACGAGGGCGCCGGCACCCCGACGAGCTCGCGGTCGGCGAGGTGGTCGACTTCTGGCGGGTGTCGGCGATCGAACCGCCCCGGTTGCTGCGCCTGCGTGCCGAGATGAAGCTTCCCGGCCAGGCCTGGCTGGAGTTCCGCATCGAGCCTGACGGGTCGGGCAGCCGACTGGTGCAGCGAGCCCGGTTCCACCCGCGGGGGCTGCTCGGCCGGGTGTACTGGGCGGTACTGCTGCCCTTCCACGCGCTGCTCTTCCCGCAGATGGCCGAGCGCCTGGCCGCCACCGCCGCGCGCCGGGCCCGAGCTGGCGTGGGCTGACGGCGCGCACGGCCCCCGGGCGGCAGCCGCACTCAACCCGGAGGGACGATCACCACCGCCAGGCCACCGCTGCCGGCCGCAGCCGCCACGTCCGGCGCGGCCGTGCGCTGAACGGCCACCCACACGTGGGCCGGGTCGATGCTCAGCACGGTCGCGTCGGCCGCCAGGCGTACCCCCCGCCCATCGAGGTCGACCGCGACCAGGTCCAGGCGCATGGCCGGCATGGCGGCCGGTACCAGTTCGATCGGGACGGCCACCGCAGCCTGATCCTCGGCCACCATCGCCCCGAGTCCCGCGACGCTGAGGTGGCGCTCGGTGAGCACGCTCCCGGCCACCACGGGCGCGACGACGGTGTCCCCGCTGCGTGCGGCCTGAACGGCCCCGTCGGGCACGAGATCGCGCGGCCAGCCGGTGCGCCGCAGATCACCGGCGGCGAGCACCTCGCCGACCCCGAGGTCACGGGCGGCGACGGTCACCGTGACCGGGGGCCCCCAGGGCGAGGAGGCGGCCTGTCCGATGCCGGCGGCCAGCCCGGCCACCAGCAGCCCCGTGATCACCAGCGCGCGGGTCCGCGGGCCAAGCCGCCACCACCGCTCGCTGCCACGGTCGACCCAGGCAGGAAGGGCCGGGGGCGGTCCGTGGAGCAGGCGAAGGGAGGAGGGACGCGGCATGGTGGCTCGAGTGGACCACCCCGCGATCGGCGGCGCACCCCCGGCGAGCGGAGGGCTGTGGACGGAATCGTCGGCCCGGACCGCGTGTCAGGCGCTCTTGCTCGCCGGCTTGGACGCCGGGCTCGAAGAGGTGGAGCCCGAGGAGGTGGAACCCGAGGAGGAGGAGCCCGAAGAGGTGGAGCCCGAGGAGTCAGACGACGAAGGCTTCTTCGACCCCGCGTCCGACCCTGAGCCCGACGACGAACTGCCCGCGGCGGCCGGCTTGGAGGACGGGGCGGCGTAGTCCTTGATGTGCCATCCCGAGCCCTTGAAGATGAGTCCGGCGGCGCTGAAGACCTTGCGCAGCGAACCGGTGCAGGCCGGGCAGGTGGTCAGGGCGTCGTCCTTGAAGGACTGGACCACCTCGAGGTGCTCACCGCAGTCGCGGCAGGCGTACTCGTAGGTCGGCATGGCTGGGCTCCTGGTCGTCGGGCTGTGCGGATGATGCCGGTTTGCCGGCTGGCGGTGCAAGCCCAGCACCGACCGACCGCGGGCTTGTTGCGCCATAGCGGCTCAACTCCGCCGTCCATGCCGGTAGCGCGCCGCCTCGGTGACCACGAGGTCCACGCCCGCGTCGTGGGGTTCTCGGGGCACGTGGGGCACCAGTTGGCAGGCGAAGCACACCCCGATCCGCACGCACTGCTCGGCGAGTCGGGGCAGCAGACGGTCGTAGTGCCCTCCTCCCTGTCCGAGCCGGCCTCCGGTGGGGTCGAAGGCTGCGCCGGGCACCAGTGCCACGTCGACGAAGGCGGGGTCGATCTTCGGACCGATCGGTTCGCGCACCCCCCGGTAGCCGGGTTCCAGGCCGCGCACGTCACCACTGGCGACCAGTTCGAGTTCGTCGCCACGTACCCGTGGGAAGAGGGTGCGAGCGCCCCGGTCCCGAATCTCCCCGACCAGTCCGGCGAGCTCCACTTCGTCGCGCAGTGCGGCATAGAGCAGCACGCTGCCGGCCTCGCGCAGCACCGGTAGCTGACGGAGTCGTTCGACGATGTTCGCCGCCGCGCGGGCGCGCTCAGCAGGGGTCAGCCTCCGCCGCGCCCGCAGCGTCGTCCTGCGCAGGGCGGCTTTGCGCTGCGCGATCGGTCTGTCCACGCACTCACCACCTCCTGAGACCGAGCCTAGGGCCCGCGGACCACCACGCCGGAGGTGGTCGCGGCTCGCGGCGTGCCGGTCCCGGCCCTAGCATCGGCAACGACGTCGATCGAGGATGCTGTCGTGCGCAAAGCCGTTCTTCCTGTCGCTGGACTCGGAACCCGGTTCTTGCCGGCAACCAAGACCATCCCCAAGGAGATGCTGCCGGTCGTGGACAAGCCGGCGGTGCAGTACATCGTCGAGGAGTGCGCCCGTGCCGGGCTCGACGACGTGTTGCTGGTCACCTCCACCGGCAAGGCCGCGATGGAAGACCACTTCGACCGTCGGCTGGACCTCGAAGCGGCGTTGGCCGACAAGGGCAAGGACGACGATCTCGCTCTGGTGCGTGCCCTGGCTGAGCTCGTCACCCTGCACGCCGTGCGCCAGCCGGTCCCCCTCGGTCTCGGGCACGCTGTGCTGATGGCCGCCGAGCACGTCGGCGATGAGAGCTTCGCGGTGCTGCTCGGTGACGACATCATCGACCCCGAGGAGGCGTTCCTCGAGCGCATGATCGCCGCGCACGAGCGCACCGGCCGTCCGGTGGTCGCCCTGCTCGAGGTGCCCTGGGAGCAGGTCAGCCTGTACGGCTCGGCGACCGTTGCCCCCGGCGAGGTCGACGGCGAGTACCTCATCACCGACCTGATCGAGAAGCCGGCCCGCGAGGAGGCGCCCTCCAACCTGTGCGTCATCGGCCGTTACGTGCTGCCCGGCAGCGCGTTCGACGTGCTGCGGCGCACGCCGCCGGGTCGGGGTGACGAGATCCAGCTCACCGACGCGCTCAAGCTCATGGCGCACGAGGAACCGATCGTGGGCGTCGTGGTCGACGTGCCCCGCTTCGACACCGGTGACAAGCTCGGCTATCTGCAGGCCTGTGTCGAGCTCGCCGCCCGCCGCGAGGACCTTGGCCCGGACCTGCTCGCCTGGCTGCGCAGCTTCCTCGCGGAGCGCGGCGTGTGAGCGGTTTTGTCGGCCTCGGGCGCGCCGAGGTCACCCTGCCCGAGGAGTTGACCTCCGTCGAGGATCACCTCGCGGGCATCCTCGATTCGCTGAACACGGCGGAGCCCATCGACCAGCGGCCGGCCGACGCCCTCGGGTTGGTGCTCGCCGAGAACGTGCACTGCCGGGTCACCGTGCCCGACTTCGCCAATGCGGCCATGGACGGCTATGCGGTCATCGCCACGGACCTCGAACGCGCCACCGAGGCCCGTCCGGTCTACCTCGCGGTCAGCGGCGAGGTTCTGGCCGGCGCCGGCGAGTTGCCGGCCGTGCACCGGGGACGGGCCCTGCGGATCATGACCGGGGCGCCCCTGCCGCCCGGCGCGGACGCGGTCGTCCCGGTCGAGACCACCTCCGGCGGCCGCGCGCAGGTCGCGTTCCACCGCGCGCCCCGGCCTGGGGACAACGTGCGCCAGCCGGGCGAGGACCTCGTGCCCGGGCAGCTGCTGATGACCCGGGGACGGCGGGTCGGTCCTGCAGACGTGGCCCTGCTCGCCGCCAGCGGGACGGTGCAGGTGCGCTGCATCCCCCAGCCACGGGTGGTGGTGATGTCCACCGGGGACGAACTCGTCCGCCCCGACCGCGAACCGGGGCCCGGTCGCATCCGGGACGCCAACGGCCCGATGCTCTCGGCGCTGGTGCGTCAGACCGGGGGGGTGCCCTTCACCACCGGTATCGTCCCCGACGACCGCAAGGTGCTGATGCACGCCTTCGACACGAACCTGGGCCACGCGGACCTGTTCGTGTGCACCGGCGGGGCCTCGGCAGGAACCCGCGACCTGCTCCCCGACGTCATCGGTGCCCTGGGTGAGGTATACCCCGCGAAAGTCGCGATGAAGCCGGGGATGCCCCAGATCCGGGGCCGGATCGGGAAGACCCCGGTCATCGGTCTCCCGGGCAACCCGGTCTCGGCGTTCGTGTCGTTCGAGGTCTTCGTACGTCCGGCGATCCGCAAGCTGCAGGGTCGTCGTGACGTGCACCGTCCGGTGGTCCGGGCAGCCGCTACCGAGACGCTGCGCAGCCCCCGGCACAAGCGTTCCTACCTGCGGGTGCGCCTCGCGCGCGAGTCCGACGGATGGCGGGCCACCCCCACCGGTGAGCAGGGGTCGCATCTGATCTCCTCCATCGCACAGGCCGATGGGCTCGCGGTCATCCCCGAGAGTGTTACGGAGGTCCCCGCCGGCGAGCAGGTCGCGGTCCTGCTGCTGATCGACTCGTGAGCGCCGACGGCACCGGACCCGCCCCCGAGCCAGGGGAACTGACCCACCTCGACACCCGTGGCCGCGCCAGAATGGTCGACGTCGGGGGCAAGCCCGTCACCGAGCGCCGGGCCACCGCCTCCTGCGAGGTGCGCATGGCGCCCGACACCGCCCGACGTTTGCTCGAAGGCGACCTGCCGAAGGGCGATGCCCTGCCGGTCGTGCGTCTGGCGGGCATCCAGGCGGCCAAGCGCACACCCGAGCTCATCCCCTTGTGTCACCACGTTGCGCTCACCGCCGTCGAGGTCGACGTCGAGGTGGAGGCCGACACCGGCCTGGTGCGCCTGCGGGCCACCGCCCGGGCCGCGGACCGCACCGGGGTGGAGATGGAGGCGATGACCGCCGCCGCCGTGGCCGCGCTGACCCTCTACGACCTCGTCAAGGCGGTGCAGCGCGATGTGGTGATCGGTGAGTTGCGGCTGCGGCACAAGGCTGGGGGCCGCTCGGGGGAGGTCGACCTCGATGCTGGATGACGCCCGGACTGCGACCGACCGTGCGGCGGGTGCTTCGTGGCGCGGGCCGTCGGTGTTAGCGTCCGCCACGGAGTCGATCGCGCCCGGTCGTTGGCGCGGACGTCGCACGACGAGAGGTACCGGTGAACGAGGCCCTGTTCCTGCTGATCCTGCTGTGGGCGGCGCTGCTGCTCCCGGGGGCGCTACGTTCGGCACGCAGCTCATCGCCGCATGTGACCGTCGGGGGCTTCGAACGCGCGATGCAGGTGCTCAGCGTGGAGCGCAGTTCGCCCGGTCGTCACGTGTATGTTCTGGGGGAGCCCGGCCGCATCGTCGACCTTGAGGTCCCCCGCGTGAGCTCGATCCCCGCGCCGCCCCGGCCCCGCCCGGAGCCGCTGCTGATGGTGCGACGTCGCGTGCGCTTCGAGCGACTGCTCGTGCTCAGCGCGCTGTCGGTGGTTCTGGCGCTGGTGGTCGGCGGTTGGGCGTGGGGGCTGCTCACGGTCGTGCTCGGTACGACGATCGCCTACACCGTGGTGTTGCGCCGCCTCAAGGTCCAGCGCGACCAGGCCCGGCGAGTCGTGCGCGACCTGCACGTCGAGCAGGAATCCCGCGTCCTTGCCCGATCGGACGTGCCGCGTGCCGCAGCCGGTGGTGGGCCCGACGACGAACGACCGGCCGAGTCGTCCAATGGCGTGCGGCTGCGCCGTTGGGACGACTGAGGTGCCCACGGTCACGGATCTGGTCGCGGCCGGCGATCCCGTGCGTCGGCGGCTCACCGCCCGCCACGAGGCCCGCGAGCACGGCCTGGCGGCGTCGCGCGATGCGATCCGGGCGGCGGCCAACGCGATCCGCGCCATCCACCGACGCGACCTCGACGTCGCCGACGGACTCATCGACGAGGCCCGCGTCAGCCTCGATGCAGCCATGACCTCGCTCGCTCCCCACCCGGACGTGCTCTACGCCGGCTTCGTGCAGGACGCCGCAAAGGAGGTCGCCGAGGCGGTGCTGACCCGCGCGGCGATCCGCGGGGAGCCGCTGCCCTGCCCGGAGGTGGTCGGCGTCGACGACGTGTCCTGGCTTCACGGGCTGGCTGAAACCATCGGCGAGCTGCGCCGCGCCAGCCTCGATCACGTACGCGACGGCCGACTCGATGACGCTGAGCAACTGCTCGAGACCATGCAGGAGATCCTCGCGGTCCTCGCCACCATCGACGTGCCCGACGGGCTCTCGCGGGGCCTGCGCCGGGCCACCGACGTGGGGCGATCCATCACCGAGCGCACACGTGGTGACCTGACCGCAGCGGCCGGGCAGCGCGAGCTGCGCGACGCGCTCGACGCCCACCGGCGGGCGCTTGAGCGGGTTCTCGACCAGCAGTAGGGGCCGCCGACGAGGAGGTTCCCGCACCTGCTGGGTGGCCGGTAGACTTCGCTGCCGTGCCCTTGGGGGTGTAGCTCAGCTCGGCAGAGCGCTTCGTTCGCAACGAAGAAGTCGGCGGTTCAAATCCGCTCACCTCCACCCACGGAACGCCTCGTAGCCCCGGCTGCGAGGCGTTCCTGCTGAGCACCTATCGGTGGCTGCGTCCGCGAAGTACGCAGAAGTACGCAAACTGGAACCGTCGATCCAGTTCCGTGGCGGCCTCGCTCACCACCGGCTGAGGACGGCGAGGGCCACTACCGGCGCTCGGGGTCGAGGTCGCGTTGGACGGGGTGGGCGAGCACGATGCGGGTGTCGGTGCGTTCGACGTGGTGCTGCTCCTTGAGCCGGATGAGCAGCGCGTCGAGTTCGTCGGCGTCGACGCAGCGAACGGTGAGTTCGTAGTCGTGGGGGCCCGTGAGATGGGCGGCGTCGACCACAGCGGGTTCGTCACCGAGCGCGGTGATGAAGCGGCGTCGGTCCGCGTCAGGGCGCAGGGTGGCCGCGATCCGTGCTTCGAGCGGTCGGCCGAGCTGCTCGGGTGGGATCACCGCGCGGTAGCCGGCGAGGACGCCGGTGCGTTCCAGTCGGCGGACGCGGTCGGTGGCCGCCGAAGGGCTGAGACCGACCTCGTCAGCCAGACGCAGCCACGTGATCCGACCGTCATGCGACAGCACGCCGAGGATCCTGCGGTCGATGTCATCGATGTCCATGGGATCCACGGTATCTGATGGGCTCTGCGCACATCATCCGTGACATAGACGTCGGTCGGGCTGCCAGCATGCCCGCATGACCGATACGCCCATCCTTGCCCCGTTCATGACCGCTGCGGCCCTCGGTGTCGCTGCGGGTCTCGCGGTGGCGATCCCGCTTGGTCCGATCGGCCTGCTGATCGTCGATCGAGGCATGCGCCACGGTCGCGCGGTCGGCCTGGCCGCTGCCGCAGGGGTCGCCGTGACCGACCTGGTCTACGCCGTACTTGCGCTGACCGTGACCGCCTGGGCGGTACAACTCGTCGAGCCGGTCACC
>SLLJ01000140.1 GCA_007134165.1 Nitriliruptoraceae bacterium
CCCACGCGCACGGCACCGACGGCGTGCACTTCTACACCCGCGGCAAGGTCGTCACCTCCCGCTGGCTCGACCCCAGCCACGGCGGCCTCAACCTCGGCTTCCCCCAACACGACTGACCCGCAGGCGCTCATGCCCGTCCAGCCCGACGAACGCGACGCCGGCGACGACCCGTGCGTGGCGGTTCCCGCGCGCCCGGCGGCGGCGCACTGGTCGCGGGCGCTGGCGGGCTGGGCTGTGCCCGACCACCTCGAGGTGGCGTCCACCGCACGGGGTCCGATGCGCTTCGACGTCGCGCGCTTCGCCCGCATCGCCGAGCATGCGCTGCGCATCGACGGCCCGTCACGACAGCGCGCGAGCGAGGTCCTCGAGGCCGGGGGGGCGGTGCTCGACGTCGGCTGCGGGGCGGGCGCGGGCAGCCTGCCGCTGGTGCCGCCCGCCGGCCACCTGGTCGGCCTCGACCTGCAGCCCGACATGCTGGCCGCGTTCGCGGCGCGGGCCCGGGCGCTCGGCGCCGAGGCCACCACCATCGAGGGCCGCTGGCCCGACGACGTGGGGCGGGTCCCCGAGGTCGACGTGGTCGTGTGCCACCACGTCGTCTACGGGGCGCCCGAGCTCGCCACCTTCGCGCACGCGCTGGCCGCACCGGCCCGCCGTCGGGTCGTGATCGAGCTCACCCGTCGCCACCCGCTGACGTGGCTGACGCCCTTCTGGGTGGCGCTGCACGGCATCGAACGGCCCACCGAGCCCAGCTCCGATCACGCTGCCGCGGTGCTCGCCGAGGTGGGCCTGCCGGTGGTGGTCGAGCACTGGGACAAGCCGCGCCCGGCCGAGGTCGAGGACTCCGACGAGCAGGTGCGCTTCGTGCGCGACCGGCTGCGGCTCGGCCCGGAGCGCGACGAGGAGATCCGGGCGTTGCTGGCCGCACATCCGCAGCCGGCGCACCGCGAGGTCACCACGCTGTGGTGGGACGTGGGCTGACACCGGACGCCGGGGGTGGCCGGGCCACCGCCCACGGCCTCGCGGGCTCGCCTGCCACCTCGCCACGCCCCACGATTAGGAATGATTCCTATTTTTGATAGGCTCCTTGACCCCGACCCAGGAGCCGCAGATGGCCGCCTCCGACCAGATCCACGACGTCGTGATCGTGGGTGCCGGTCCCGCCGGCATCGGCGTGGCCGCCGCGCTGCGCCGCATCGGCGTACAGCCCACCCTGATCGACCGCACCGGCATCGGCGCTTCCTTCACCGCCTGGCCCGAATCGATGCGCCTGATCTCCCCGTCGTTCACCTCCAACCAGTTCGGCCTGGTCGACCTGAATGCCGTCACGCCCAACACCTCGCCGGCGCTGAGCCTGCTCGAGCAGCATCCGACCGGGGTGCAGTACGCGCAGTACCTGCGCATGGTCGCCGACCTCGAGGGGCTGAGGGTGCGTCGCGGTATCACCGTGCGCGACGTGTGCCCCGACGGCGGGAACCTGCTGGTCGAGGCCGACTTCCAGGCGGCGCTGCGGGCTCGCACGGTGGTCTGGGCCGCGGGCGAGGCCGGCGACCCGCGCCGCAACGGATTCCCCGGCGCCGAGCGCTGCGTGCCGACCATCGCCGTGCGTCAGTGGGACCAGCATCCCGGCGGCGAGGTGGTCGTGGTCGGCGGGTTCGAGTCGGGCATCGACGCCGCGGTCAACCTGGTGGCCCGGGGCCGACGGGTCACCGTGCTCGACCACCACCAGCCGTGGGCCACCGTCGACCCCGACCCGTCGCGCACCCTGTCCCCCTACACCCGCTCCCGCCTGCGGGAGGCCACCGCCACCGGCCACCTCGACCTCGTGGGCGACGTCCACGTCGCCGCCGTGAACGCGCAGGCTCCCGGCTACGAGGTCCTCACCGACGACGGGCGGAGCTGGCGCTCGGAGGGTCCGCCGCTGCTTGCCACCGGCTTCGAGGGGTCGCTGCGTCAGGTCGCCCACCGCTTCGTCTGGGACGCCGACGGCCTGGTCGAGGTGACCGAGCAGGCCGACGAGTCGACCCTCACCCCGGGGCTGTTCCTCGCCGGGCCGATGCTCAGCCACCGTGGGGCGAGCTTCTGCTTCATCTACAAGTTCCGTCAGCGCTTCGGGGTGGTCGCCCGCGCGATCGGGCAGCGGCTCGGGATCGACACCTCGCCGCTGGAGGCGCTGCGCGCGCCGGGCTTCCTGCTCGACGACCTCTCCTGCTGCGAGGACTGCGCATGCTGAGCGACGACGAACCACGCGACCCGCACGAGGCGGCCGACGTCCCGGCCGACGACCCGGCCGGCGAACCCGGAGGCACGGCCGGCACCGGCACCCAGGCACCCCCGCGGCAGCTGGTGCTGTGCGGCGTGGAGAGCAGCGGCAAGTCGAGCCTGGCCGCCGGGCTGGCCGGTGGCCCCGCCCGCGAGGTGGCCAACTACCGGGGCTCGACCGTGGCGGTGCACCACCGACGGCTCGACGACGTCGAGGTGGTGGACACCCCCGGCATCGTGCGCGGCTCCGACAGCGCGACCACCGCCGCGGCGATCGACGCGCTCGAGCACGCCCAGGTCGTGGTCGTGGTCGCCCAGGCCACCCGCGTCGACGACGACCTGGCCACCCTGCTGCCGCTGGTGGCCGGCCGTCGGGGCCTGATCGTGCTCAGCTTCGCCGACCGGATCGACGCCGCCTCCGCCGCCCGGGGTCGCCTGCGGCTGCAGGCGGCCAGCGGCGTGCCCGTGGTCACACTCGACGCCCGCCACCTCGACGACGAGGACCGCGGGGCGCTGCTCGCCGCCGCGGCACAGGCCGCTGAGCTGCCCGCCGAGGCCCCGCGGCTGGGCTGGCTGGTGGAGCCGCGGCCCGGGCTGCTCGAGCACCGGGGGGTCGGCGCATGGGTCGCAGCGGCGCTGCTGCTCGCCCCGGCACTGGCCGCCGTGCTCGCCGCCAACGAGCTCGCCGGACTCGTCGAGCCGTGGGTCGAGCAGCTGCTCGATCCGCTGGTCGGCCGGGCCGACACGCTGCCGGCCCTGCCCGCCGGCCTGCTCGCGGGCGAGTACGGGTTGGTCACCATGTTCCCGCTGCTGTTCGTCTGGGCCGCGCCGACGGTGGTGATCTACGCCCTGCTGCTCGGCGCCTACAAGGCCAGCGGCCTCCTCGACCGCCTGACCGCCGCCGTGCACCCGCTGGTCCGTCCGCTGGGGGTGGCCGGCCGCGACGTCGTGCGCGTGCTGATGGGCCTGGGCTGCAACGTGCCGGCGGTGATCTCCACGCGCAGTTGCTCGTCGTGCACCCGGGACACCACGATCTCCGCGATCGCGTTCGGCTCGGCGTGCTCGTATCAGCTCGGAGCCACGCTGGCGGTGTTCGCCGCGGTCGGACGCCCGGGGCTGGTCGTCCCGTTCCTCGCCTACCTGCTGCTCACCACCCTGGTGTTCACCCGGCTGGTGTCCGAACCGATCGCCCGCGACCGGACCAACCTGCTCGTGCTCGAGCGCCGCGTGTTCCTGCAGCGTCCGCGCCGCACCGACATCTGGCGCGAGGCATCCACCGCGATCCGCCAGTTCTTCGGCACGGCCGTGCCGATCTTCCTCGGCATCACGCTGATCGCGGCGCTGCTGGCCGTCACCGGGGTGCTCGACGCCATCGGGGACGCGCTCGCACCGGCCATGGCGCTGCTGCGACTGCCGGGCGATGCCGCCCTGGCGGTGGTGCTCGCCTCGGTGCGCAAGGACGGACTGCTGCTGCTGGGCTCAGATGCCGTCGCCCCCGGACTGGACGGGCTGCAGGTGCTGACCGGCGTCTACCTCGCCGGCGTGTTGGTGCCCTGCCTGGTCACCGCCCTGACCATCGCCCGCGAACGCTCCCCGGGCTTCGCCGCCCGGCTGCTGGCCCGCCAGGGCCTGGCGGCGGTGGCCTTCACCGCCGTGCTGGCCTGGGGCGGCGCCTGGCTGCTCGGGCTGCGCTGAACCCGCGCTGCGCTGAACCCGCGCTGCGCTGAGCCTCCCGACCCCTGTCCCACCCGACCCGGCCCACCCGGTCCATCCGACCCCGGACCCACCCGACCCTCCCGACCCGACCCAAGCTGAGGAGCCATCCCATGTCCGACCTGTCCCGCTTTGCCACCAGCACGCTGGCCGACGCGACCGCGCACGTCATCGCGCCGTCGCGCACCGTCGAGCACGCCGAGGTCCAGTACTGCGTCTCCTCCGGCTACGTGCGCATCACCGCACCCGGCGCCGGCACCCTGATCACCCACATCTCCAACGTGGTGCTCGAGACGACCTGACCGGCCGGCGCTCCGCCCGGGCGAGTACCGTGCCGGCATGGACGACGACGATGCCCGCCTCGAGGCGCTGAGCGCCGCCGCGGCCCGCCACCCGGGGCTGCAGGTGCTGGTCCTGCACGGCTCGCGGGCCCGGGGCGAGGCCCGCGCCGGCTCCGACTGGGACCTGGCCTGCCTCGGATCCGACGAGCTGGACTTCGGCGCACTCCACGTCACGGCGGTGACCGTACTGGGGACCGACGCCGTCGACCTCGTCGACCTCGAGCGAGCCTCGGCACTGCTGCGCTTCCGCGCCGCGCGTGACGGACGCTGCCTGTTCGAAGACCGGGCGGGCCGGCACCTGGACTTCGTGCTCGCCGCCACGCATTTCTGGTGCGACGCCGGCCCGATCATCCGCCGCGCGCAGCAGTCGGTGCTCGCGGACCTGGGTCCGCGATGAGCGGGCTCGACGCCGAGGTGCTCGCCGAGCGCACCGCCGCGGTGCAGCGCCACCTCGCCCGGGTCGAGCAGCGGCTGCCCACCGACCCCGACGACCTGACCCCGGCATCCGACGCCACCGATGCGGTCGTCCTGCACCTGTGGCAGGCCGTGCAGGTTGTCATCGACCTGGCCGTGTCCGCCTGCGTCGCGCTCGGACTCGGGTCACCGCCCAACTACGCCAGTGCGTTGCGCCTGCTCGGCGAGCATGGGGTGATCGATCGCGACCTCGCCGAGCGGCTGGCACGAGCGGCGGGGCTGCGCAACCTCATCGTGCACAGCTACGCCGACCTCGACCTGCACCGCGTACATGCCGCCGCAACCCACGGTCCCGCGGATCTACGCGCGATGCTCGCCGCACTGCGCGACCGGATCGACACCCGGGAGGGCTGACCGGGCGTCAGTCGGTCGGTCGTCGGCTCGGCGGTCGTCGGCTCGGCGGTCGTCTGCTCGGCGGGCGCCGGCGCAGCCGCCGTCGGCTCAGCGCCGCGGGTCGAAGTCGCGGATCCGGGCCACGAACCGCGCCGGATCGACCAGGTGCAGATGGTGTCCGTGATCGGCCCAGACCTCCACCTGCGCGGTGGGGATCCGTTCACGCAGCCAGGCGGGGTAGTCCGGGCCGGGGTCGATGCCGTGCAGGCAGAGCACCGGCGCTTCGATGCCGGCCACGACCTCCCCGACCATCGCGTCCAGGGCATCCGGTTCGAGCTCCAGCAGCGGCGCCCAGGCGCCGAGCACCACGTCCTGGTCGGGGCGGCGCAGCGCGTCGAGCCGCGCCACCTCGGCGTCGGACAGTGGCCCCTGCATCGCGGCGAAGACCGCGCCGATGGTGGCAGCGAACTGCTCGCCACGGAGCATCGGCTCGAGCTCGCGCACCTGCGCCTGGAAGCCGGCGAGATCCAGCGGCTGGTCGACGTCGACCACCCCACGCACCGGGTACCGCGCGCCATAGGCGACCGCGACCAGCCCGCCCATGGAGTGCCCGACGATCAGTGGGTCGGCGGTGTCGAGGTGGAGGCGTTCGAGCAGGGCGTGGACGTCCTCGGCCATCGACACCGGGTCGTAGCTCTGCGCCGGCGGGGACTGCCCGTGCCCCCGCAGGTCGACGGCCACGACGGTGCCGTCCTCGGCGAGCGGGGCGATCAGCGGCTCCCACGCCCGGGCATCCTCGGTGATGCCGTGCAGCAGCACGGTGATCGGGCCGGAGCCGGTGGCATCAGCGGCGAGGTCGACGGTCATCTGCTGGTTCCCTTCGATCGGCGTCCCCAGGGAGTCAAGCAGTCGGGGCCGATCCGTGGCGGCGGACCCGCCGCACGTTCGGGCGAGACCGGTGGGGTGCGTGACCCTCCCACCGTCGGCGCTGCGAATCAGCGGCGTGACGGCGACCAGGTGGTCGCCGAACACGAAACGGGCCCCGACCCGGACCGGCAGCAGGCTGGCCGCGGCGGCAGGCAGGGCGGTCCACACGAAGCCGAGCCCGGTTGGCGGCCCCTCACGGCCGACCGGGGGCGCCCGGCACGGCCGGCGCGGCCGGCGCGGCCAACGCGGCCAACGCGGCCTGCAACCCGGCGAGCAGTTCGACGTCCTCATCGGGAGCGACGGTGCGCACGTCGATCAGGACCTGCTCGGCGTCGATGCGGGCGATGACGGGGGGGCGCCCGGCCCGTAGCCGGGCGGCCAGAGCGGCCGCGCTGCCGCCGACCACCGACAGCCCGGCTGAGGGCAGCTCCACCCCGGGCAGGGCCCCACCACCCACGACTCCCGCGAGCTCGACGACCCGCACATCCCAGGGTTCGGGCAGCGGCGTGTGAGCGAGCAGCCGGTCGGCGAGCTGCTCGGCGCGCAGCTTCAACTCGCCCGGCCCGGCGCGTAGCATCCCGATCGTCGGTACCTCGTCGGGTCCCTGGGCGGGATCGTCGGCACGCAGGTGGGCGAGCAGCGTCGCCTCCATCGCGGCGCGCTGTAGCTTGTCGACGCGCACCGCCCGGGCCAGGGGATGACGGGTGCAGGCACCGACCAGGTCGGCCCGTCCGGCGATGACTCCGGCCTGGGGGCCGCCGAGCAGTTTGTCCCCCGAGTAGACGACCAGGTCGGCGCCGTCACGCACCACGCGACGCACGGGTGGCTCGCCGGCGAGAACCGCCAGCGGTCCGCCATCGACCGCCTCGACCAGTCCCGAGCCGAGATCGTGGATCAGCGGCAGCTCGTGGGCGTGGGCGAGCGCGGCAAGTTCGGCGGTCGACACCTGGGCGGTGAACCCGGTGAGCAGGAAGTTGGACCGGTGGGCGGTGAGCAGCGCTGCGGTGTCGGGGCCGATCGCCGCCGCGTAGTCCTCGGGTCGGGTGCGGTTGGTGGTGCCGACCTCGACCATCCGGGCGCCGGACGCGGCCATCACCTCAGGCAGGCGGAACGAGCCGCCGATCTCGATCAGCTCGCCGCGGCTGACCACCACCTCGCGGCCGGCGGCCACGGCGGTGAGTGCGAGCAGCAGCGCTGCGGCGCCGTTATTGACGACCGTCGCCGCCGGGGTCTGGCTCAGCCGCGCAGCCAGAACGCCGAGGTAGGCCGTGCGTGACCCACGGCTGCCAGTGTCCAGGTCGAACTCCACGCTGGCGTAGCCGGCCGCGTCGGCCACCGCCCGACGGGCCTCGGCGGACAGCGGGGCGCGGCCGAGGTTGGTGTGCAGCACCACGCCGGTGGCGTTGATGACCCGCTGCACCCGCCGGCGCTGATCGACGGCGAGCCGGTCGACCGCTGCGGCCAGGACCTCGTCGGGCCCGGGAACCGGCACGTGGGCCGCCTCGGCCCGTGGCAGGGCCGGCGCCCCGGAGACCAGCACGTCCGCCGCCCCGCGATGCGGGCCGCTCGCGGCCAGGATCACCGCCCGCGCCTCCTCGACGACCGCACGCACCACGTCCGCGAGCTCCCGCCGGCCGTGCCGCTCGCTGACCTCGGCCGCCGCCGGCAGACGAAGCACCGCATCGACCTGCGGCAGCCGCGACAGCGCGGCGCGCAGATCGGCGTCGGCGCCACTCACGCGGGGAGTGCACCGAGATGGATGGTGCCCGGCTCGCCGGTGGTCGAATCGGCGGGCAGCACCGCTCCGATGATCGCGGCGTCGTGCCCACGGGAACCGAGCACGGCGTGCACCGCCGGCGCGTCGCGCTCGGCGCAGGCGATCAGCAGGCCGCCGGAGGTCTGCGCGTCGCACAGCAGGGTGCGTGTGGGCAGGTCGACGCTGCCCCGCACGAAGCGCGCGGACTGCTCGACGTTGCGCCGTGTGCCGCCGGGCACGAAGCCCTCGTCCACCAGCGCTTCGACGCCGGGCAGCAGCGGCACCCGGGCGGAGTCGAGTTGACAGGTCACGCCGCTGGCGGCTGCGAGCCGGTGCAGATGGCCGAGCAGCCCGAAGCCGGTGACGTCGGTAGCCGCCGTGGCGTGGAACTCGGTCGCGACCTGGGAGGCGCAGCGATTGAGCCGGATCATCGAGGCGACTGCGGCCCGGAAGGCCCTCCCGAGCGGCGTGTCGGCCTCGACCGCCTCGGGGTCACTGCGTTTGGCGGCGGTCACCGCGATGCCGGTGCCGATCGGCTTGGTGAGCACCAGCGCCTGCCCCGGCCGCGCCCCGGCGTTGGTCAGCAGGTTGCGCTCGCCAACCTCCCCGATCACCGCCTGGCCGTACAGCGGCTCCGCACTGTCGATGGTGTGGCCACCGACCAGCGGGTAGCCAGCCTTGTCAGCGACCGACGTGGCACCGGCGAGCACCTGCTCGAGCAGTCCAAAATCCAGATCCCGCGGCCAGCCCACGAGGTTGAGGGCGAAACGGGGCTCGGCACCCATCGCGTAGAC
>SLLJ01000038.1 GCA_007134165.1 Nitriliruptoraceae bacterium
CGGATGCCGCCTTCCAACGCGCACGCTGGGCGGATGCCGCCTTCCAACGCGCACGCTGGGCGGATGCCGCCTTCCAACGCGCACGCTGGGCGGATGCCGCCTTCCAACGCGCACGCTGGGCCGACGGCGACTGGGCGCGGGCACGCTGGGCCGACGGCGACTGGGCGCGGGCACGCTGGGCGACAGCGACGTGGGACCCGCCGCCGACCTCGTGATCGGCCAGCAGACCGCCCCACCGGCAGAGCCGGGACTCGCCGCCGAGTTCGAGGTAGACCCATCTGAGCGATGGCGCCTCGCGCTCTCGACCGCACAGACGCCGGCTTGACGCTCACGTCCCCTGGTGGTGCAGCGCGAACCAGCGCAGGTCGTCAGCGTCGTCTGGGTCGGCAGCCAGCCGGTCGGCCGCCCTGCCACAGGCGGCACGCCGGTGGATGCTGCGACGGGCCTCCTCGAGCTGGTCACTGAGCCGAAGTGGCGCCGGCGGGGAGGGGTGGCGGCGCCACCGGGGCTGGCCCTCGGCGTAGACGAGATCCGCCAGCGAGCGGACCGGCGGTCGGTGCCGTTCTCGGTGGGCCCAGTGGCCGGTGGCCGGGTCGAAGTCGTAGTCGGGCAGCAGCCGCCAGCCGTGCTCGGCGACGAGCCGCACCCCCTCGAGCAAGAAGTCGAGTTCGTCCTCGTCGAGCAGGTAGTGCAGGTTGAGCCGGACCCAGCCCGGCTTGATGCCTTCCTGACCGGCGAGGATCGCCTCCTCGAAACGGCGGGAGCGGTCCGGGTCGATGTGCAGGAGCCGGTGGCCGTAGGGGCCGGCGCACGAACAGCCGGACCGGGTCTGGATGCCCAGCAGGTCGTTGAGCAGCGCCGCGACGAAGCCGTGGTGCAGCGGCCGGCCGTCGGGGGCGTGCAGCACCAGGGCCACGATCGCGAGTCGGTCGACCTCGGTGTTGCCGAGGATCTCGATCGCCGGTATTCGGCGCCAGACGTTGAACGCCCGCTGCACGAAGGCGCGCTCGCGGGCCTCGATGGCGTCGGTGCCGATCGCGGCCTTGAGCTGAAAGGCGAGCCCGGCCCGGATCGCGCCGATGATGTCGGGGGTTCCGCCCTCTTCACGCACCTCGGGGTCGTCGTAGAAGCGGTGACGCTCGGCGTTGACAAACGACACGGTGCCGCCACCGGGCACGGTCGGGGTGGGGTTGGTGAGCAGGTCGCGACGCACCACCAGCACGCCCGGGCTGCCGGGCCCACCCAGCAGCTTGTGGGGCGAGAGGCTGACGGCGTCGAGGTGGGTGCCGGCCGGATCGTCAGCACGGCCGAGGTCGAGGTCGCGGTAGGGCGCGGCGGCGGCGCAGTCCCAGAACGCCAGGGCACCATGCTCGTGCAGCAGCCGGCTGACCGCCACGAGGTCGGTGAGGATGCCGGTGACGTTGGAGGCAGCCGAGAAGCTGCCGATGCGCAACGGCCGGTCGGCGGTACGGCGTAGTTGCGCGGCCAGCTCCTCGAGATCGATGTGGCCCCGGGCGTCCTCACCGATCTCGACGACCTCGGCCAGCGATTCGCGCCAGGCCAGCTCGTTGGAGTGGTGCTCGTAGGGGCCGACGAACACCACCGGCCGCTCATCGGGTGCGAGGTGCAGCTGGCGCCCGGCGGGGGCGGCAGGCACGCGCAGCCCCAGGATCGACACCAGCCGGTCGATCGCGCCGGTCGCGCCGGTGCCGCAGAAGATCACCGCATGCTCGTCGCCGGCACCCAGCGCCGCACCGATCATCCGACGTGCCTGCTCGCGGAAGGCCATCGTCTGCGCCCCGGTGATGGACGACTCGGTGTGCACGTTGGCGTACCAGGGCAGCACCTCGGCGCGCAGGTAGTCCTCGATGAAGCTCAGCGACCGGCCCGAAGCGGTGTGGTCGGCGTACACGACCCGCTTGGGCCCGTAGGGTCCGTCGAAGACGGCGTCGCGCCCGATCACGCACCGGCGAACGGTCGCCAGGAGGCGCTCGGGGTCGTCGCTGCGGGGCAGCGGCGGGATACTCAGCGGTTGACGGGTCATGCTCCCACCTCCCCCAACGGGGCGACGTTGGTGCCCAGCAGCTCGGGGCTGGCGAGCAGCGCGTCGGTCACCATCTGCTGGGCGGCGTCGATCTGGGCGGTGGCGACCGTGCGGGTCCGGTCGCGGTCCCCGGCCCGAAGGGCGGCGAGGAGTTCGTGGTGCTCGTGGTACATCTCATCGTTGCGGTCACGCAACTGCAGGCCGAGCTGGAACATCCGCTCGAGGTCGACCAGCAACCCCTCGACCAGCTTCGCCAGCCGGCGGTTGCCCGTGAGCTCGACCACGGCGACGTGGAACCGGGTGTTGGCCGCGAGGAAGACCTCGGCGCCGTCGCGATCGCCGGGTGCGAACCGGGCCTGCCGGCAGGCGGCCTCGAGCGGGACCAGGCGCTCGACGTCGTGAGCTCCAGCGGCCTCGGCCATGGCGGCCGGCTCGAGCAGTCGGCGGGTCTGGAACAGCTCATGCACATCGCGCATCGTGACCGGGGCCACCACGGTGCCCTGCCGTGGCACCCGGACGACCAGACCCTCCTGGTCGAGCCGGGCGAGCGCCGCCCGGGTCGCCGCCCGGCCAAAGCCGTAGCGGGCCGCCACCGCCTGCTCGCTGATGCGCTGGCCGGGTAGCAGCTCGCAGCGCACGATCGCCCGGCGCAGCAGCGCATGGGCGTGCCCGGCCTGGGTCCCGTTCGCCGCCATGGACCGCTCCTCACCCCAGCCGGTTCCGACACTCAGGAATTGTGACATCTTCGCTGGGCGATCGTAACATGTCACGATCGGTCGCCCTCTTCCGGATCGGCCAGCCCCTCACGATCGGAGCACGCACCGGTGCCCCTGACCGACCCGCCCCCGCTCGTGGTCGAGCACCTCGGCGTGTCGTTTGCCACCGCGGGGGGCCGCGAGGTGGCAGCGGTCACCGACGTGTCGCTCACCGTCGCCGCCGGCGAGTTCGTGGCGCTGGTCGGCGAATCCGGATCGGGCAAGACCGTCACCGCCCGCGCGCTGCTCGGCCTGCACGCTCCCGGCGCCCGGGTCGAGGGACGGGTGATGATCCGGGGCCGGGACATCGGTCGCCTCGCGCGAAGCGATCTCGAGCGGCTACGTGGTGCTGAGGTCGCGATGGTCTTCCAGCAGCCGATGACCACCCTCAACCCGGTGCTCAGCGTCGGCCGCCAACTGCGCGACGCCATCGTCGCCCATCAGCCGCTGCGCCGCCGGGCCGCGACCCAACGGGCCGTGGAACTGCTCGACCTCGTCGGCCTGCCCCGTCCGCGGCGCACCTTCGACGCCTACCCCCACCAGCTCTCCGGAGGGATGCAGCAGCGGGTGGGCATCGCCCTGGCCGTGGCCCACGAACCGGCACTGATCGTCGCTGACGAGCCGACCACCGCGCTCGACGTCACCATCCAGGCGCAGGTGATGGAGCTCCTCGATGACGTACGGCGGGCCTGTTCAGCGGCGGTGCTGCTGATCAGCCACGATCTCGGCCTGGTCGCGCGCCGGGCCGAGCGGGTGCTGGTGATGTACGCCGGACAGCTCGTCGAGTCCGGTCCGACCGCCGAGGTGTTGGCCGGCCCGCGAGCGCCCTATACCGCCGGGCTGCTGGCCAGCTCGCCCACGACCGCATCCCGCCGGGCACTGACCCCGATCCCGGGCGCCCCACCGCTGCCCGGCGAGCATCCGCCGGGTTGCCGCTTCGCCCCGCGCTGCCCGCACCGCATCGACCGCTGCGAATTCGAGCCGCCGGTGCTGCGGGACGCCGGCATCGCCCGCCAGGCCCGCTGCCTGCGCCTCGAAGAGCTCGGTGCGCTGAGCGCGGTGGCGTCCGACCGTGACGAGCGGCCAGCGGCCACGGCTCGGGTCGTGCTGCAGGCCGCCGGACTACGCACCAGCTTCCGTGGCCGGCGCGCCTGGCCGTGGTCGCCGCCTCCGATCGTGCGCGCGGTCGATGGGGTCGACCTCGAACTGCGGCGCCGCGAGACCCTCGCCGTGGTCGGTGAGTCGGGTAGCGGCAAGACCACCCTGGGACGCACGCTGGTCCGACTCCTCGAGCCCGACGCTGGCACGATCCACCTCGACGACCGCGACATCACCCACATCCGGGGCAGGGCTCTGCGGGCACTGCGTGGCCGGCTGCAGTTGGTGTTCCAGGACCCGCTCGGAGCGCTCAACCCCCGCCGCAGCATCGCCCGCGCAATCGCCGAGCCGCTGCGCCTGCACGCCAGACCCCATGACCGAGCGGCCGTCGCCGCGCTCGCCGAGCGGGTCGGCATCGGCACCGCGCTGCTCGACCGGCGCCCCCCTGAGCTCTCCGGCGGGCAACTGCAGCGCGTCGGGATCGCCCGCGCCCTGGCGGTGGACCCCGAGGTGGTGGTGCTCGACGAGCCAGTTTCCGCGCTGGACGTCAGCGTGCAGGCGCAGATCCTCGCGCTGCTCGAGGCGTTGCAGGCCCAGACCGGGGTGGGCTACCTGCTCATCTCCCACGATCTGGCGGTGGTGCGCCACCTCGCCGACCGGGTGCTGGTCCTCTACCTCGGCCGGGTCGTGGAGCAGGCACCGGCCACCCGGCTGTTCGCGCTGCCCGCGCACCCCTACACCCACGCGCTGCTCTCGGCCATCCCGCGGCTCGAGGACGACGGGCGGCCCGTGATCGTGTGCGAGGGCGACCGGCCCGACCCGGCCGACCCGCCGGCCGGATGCCGGTTCCACCCGCGCTGCCCACTGGCACAGGACCGCTGCCGGCACGAGGAGCCTTCGCTGGTCACGGTCGACGGACCGGAGCCCGAGCACCGCGTGGCCTGCCACTTCCCGGTCGGCCCCGACGGCCTGACCGGGCATTGACGCCCGATGACGAGCATTCCACCGACCGACCTGCTAGCAATCCACTCCTCACAACACCGTGGTACCACCACTATCCCCGACCGGAGGACAACAAGCATGCGGAGGCGATGCACCCGCACGGCCCTGGCCCTGCTGTTCTGCCTGACCCTGCTCGCCGCCGCGTGCGGCAGCGACGACCCAGCGCCCGACGACGACGAGGACACCACCCAGGACGCCGAGGACCCCGGCGATGCGGCCGACCCGGGGCCGGTCGACGATGACGACGCGGACGACCTCCAAGACGGCGTGGATGCGCTCGCCACGGCCGGCGGCACGCTGACGGTGGGGCTGAGCAGCGAACCGATCTCGCTGGACCCCGGCGACGGGCTGTTCATCGCCGAGCACCAGGTGCTGATGCACGTGTTCGACACGCTCGTGCGCCTGACCCCGGATGGCTCGCTGGTACCGGGACTGGCCACCGAGTGGTCGGCGAACGACGAAGGCACGGCATTCGACTTCACGCTGCGTGACGACGTGACCTTCCACGATGGGACCCCCTTCGACGCCGAGGCCGTCATCGCCCAGTTCGACCGGCTCGCGGCGACCACCGACGGCGCCGGCGTGGCCCCCGGGGTGCTCGCCGGCTACGAGAGCGCCACCGCCGAGGGCAACACGCTGGAGGTGACCTTCTCCGAGTCCAAGCCCGAACTGCTGCGCGACCTCACCCGCGCCTGGATGGGCATCCCATCCCCCACGGCCATGGCCGACGCGGCCGAACCCAGCCGGGAGCCGGTGGGCACCGGACCCTTCGTCCTCGAGGAGTGGGCCGCACAGGACCGTATGGTGCTGCGCCGCAACGACGACTACGCCTGGGGCGCCCCGGAACTCGGCCACGACGGACCACCGCTGGTCGACGAACTCGTCATCCGCTTCCTGCCCGACTCGTCGAGCCGCATGGCCGCCTTCGAGACCGGTGAGGCCGACGTCATCGAGGAGCCGCAGTTCCTGCAGGTCGCCGGTCTCGTGGAGGCCGGCCGGGCCGAGCTCGCCTCCTTCCAAGCGCCGGGCATGCCCACCCACATGATGCTCAACACCGAGAACCCACCGACCGACGACCCGGTCGTTCGTGAGGCGATGATCCTCGCGGTGGACACCGCCGAACTGGTCGAGACCGCCTTCGCCGGCCTGCAGTCGCCGGCGAACAACGTGCTCAGCCCGACCACCTTTGGGTTCAGCCCTCAAGCGGCCGCGACCTACGCCCCCGACCCGGCGGCCGCGACCGCACTGCTCGAGGAGGCCGGCTGGATCGACGAGGACGGCGACGGTGTGCGCGAGAAGGACGGTCAACGGCTGACGATCGAGTATCCGGCCTCACCCGACTGGGAGGGGGCCTACATGGAACTGCTCACCGCGTACCTCACCGCCGCCGGGTTCGAAGTCAACCTGACCCAGATGGACGACGCCGGGATCTTCGAGGTTGCCAACGCCGGCGAGCACCATCTGGTCTCCATGGCCTGGATCTCGGGCTCGCCTTCGGTGCTGCCGATCGTCTACCACTCCGACAACATCGAGCAGGGCTCGGCCTTCACCCGCTTCCGTGACGCCGAACTCGACGAACTGTTCGACCAGGCCGCGGTCACCGTCGACGATGGTCAGCGCTCCGCGCTGTACGCCCAGGCCCAGATCATCATCATGGACAACGCACTGGCGGTCCCCCTCTACACCCTGGACCGCGTCCTGCTGCTCCAGCCCGAGCTGACCGGGTTCGCGTTCGACGCCGAGGGCTACGCCTGGCTGCCCGGCGTCGCCGTCGGCGGCTAGGGGCCGCGCTCCCGTTCGTTCCGGGCCCGACCACCCTCGTAGCGGTCGGGCCCGGCACCACCTCGACGTCTCCGAGGACACCGTGACCCGCTACTTCGCCCGACGGGTGCTCACCTCGGTGGGCGTGGCGCTGGGCGTGCTGGTGTTCACCTTCAGCATGCTGCACCTGGCACCCGGCGATCCGGTGATCGCGATGCTCGGCCGGCAGGCGGCCACGCCCGAGCGGATCGAGGCGCTGCGCGGCGAACTGGGGCTCGACCGGCCGTTGCCGGTGCAGTTCGCCGACTACTTCGGGGGGGTGCTGCGCGGGGAACTCGGCACCTCGATCCAGACCCGGCGGCCGGTCGCCGACGCCATCGCCGAACAGCTGCCGAGCACCCTGCAACTGATGCTGGCCGCCATGCTCGTCGCGGTCGTGATCGGCGGGGTCGTCGGAGTGGTGTCCGCAACCCGTGCCGGCAGCCGGCTGGACCGCAGCCTGACCGTGGGAAGCCTGGCGGCGGTGTCGGTGCCCTCCTTCTGGTTGGCGCTCCTGCTGATCCTGGTGTTCGCGGTGTGGTTGGGATGGCTTCCCGCGGCCGCATCCAGCGGCGAGGTGCGCGGGCTGGTGCTGCCCGCGCTGGCGCTGGGCATCGGCGAGGGCGCGATCCTGGCCCGGCTGATCCGCGCCAACCTCGTCGAGCAACTCACCGGTCCCCACATCGACGCGGCCCGGGCCCGTGGGCTGCGCGAACGCCGGGTGGTGGGCGTCTACGCGCTGCGCAACGCCATGCTGCCGGTGGTGACCATCATCGGGCTGCAGTTCGGCTACCTGCTGGCCGGCTCGGTGGTGATCGAGACGATCTTCGCCCGCCAGGGGCTCGGACGCCTCGCGGTGCAGGCCGTCAGCGCCCAGGACTTCCCCCTCGCGCAAGGCATCGTGCTGGTGATGGCGCTGACCTACGTGGCGATCAACACGCTCACCGACCTGACCTATGTCTGGCTCGACCCGAGGGTGCGGCTGTGAGCGCCGGCCCGATCGACGTCATCGAACCAGGCGCGACCTGGCGCCGGCAGTTGGGCCGGGTGCCCGGCGGGGTCGGCTTCGGCGTGGTGATCGCGCTGGTGCTGGGCACCGCGGTGGTGGTCGGCCCGTGGCTGCCCTGGCTGCCCTCGCCGATCGAGGTCAACCCGACGGCGGCGCTGGAATCGCCGTCACTGGCCCACCCGATGGGCACCGACCACCTCGGCCGGGACCTGCTGTCGCGGTTCCTGCACGGCGGTCGGGTGTCGCTCGCGATCGCGCTCGGCGCGGTGGCGCTCGGCGGCACGTTCGGGACCCTGCTCGGACTGCTCGCCGGGTTCTTCGGCGGGCGGCTCGACGTGACGATCTCCTGGCTGGTGGAGGTGCTGCTGGCCTTCCCCGGCGTGCTCCTGGCGCTGGCGATCATCACCATGCTGGGCGCGGGCCCGACCAACGTGGCGATCGCGGTGGGTATCGCGTTCGTCCCTTCCTTCACCCGTGTGGTGCGCGCTTCGGTGCTGTCGGTTCGCGAGCGCACCTTCGTGGAGGCCGCCGCGGCCATCGGCAACCCACCGATGGTGGTGCTGCTCGCCCACGTGCTGCCCAACGCCACCCGCTCCGTGCAGGTGATCGCGACCATCGGCATGGGCACGGCCATCCTCGACGCGGCGGCGCTGAGCTTCCTCGGGCTTGGCACCCAGCCGCCTTCCCCCGAATGGGGAGCGATGCTCAGCAGCGGCGCCGGGATGCTGCGCTCAGGGTGGTGGCTGACGGTGTTCCCCGGCCTCGGGATCTTCCTGGCGGTGCTGTCGGTGAACCTGATCGGGGAGGGCCTGATGGACCGGAGCCCGGGGCGATGAGCGCCGCCGA
>SLLJ01000412.1 GCA_007134165.1 Nitriliruptoraceae bacterium
TCGCTTGCTGCGAGCGTGCAGCGCATCTTCCGGTCGGTGCCGTGCGAGAAGCTCGCGTCGGCGCGAGTTTCTGGCAGGCGGGTCGGAGGGGCGTGTCAGAAACCCTCGTGACCGCGAGTTCCGCGCATCACCGGTCGCTGATCGTGCGGTTGGCGACGCGGACGGCGCGCACGGCGCGCGGAACACGCACGGCGCGCACGGCGCCCGGAACCCGCACGGCGCGCGGAACGCGGACGGCACGCACGGCGCGCGGAACCCGCACGGCGCGCGAAGAGGCCGCGCGGCCGGGCGCCGGTCTCAGGCGACCTCGAGGCGTTCGGCGGCCAGCGCCAGCGTGATGGTGGTGGCGTTGAAGGCCGCATGCGCGGCGATGGGCACCAGCAGGCTGCCGGTGCGCGCCAGCGCGAACGCGAACCCGACACCGAGCACGAACAGCCCCCCGCTGTACAACGGCTGGGTCACCTCGACGTGCACCGCGGCGAAGAACAGCGCAGACAGCAGCGCCGCGGGCCACAGGCCGACCCGGCGGTGCAGCGACTGGAACAGCAGCCCGCGGAACACGAGCTCCTCCAGCACCGGAGCCATCACCACCGCAGCGATGATCGCGAGCACCGTGGCCAACCCGCCACTGACGGCCTGGGACAACAGCTGCTGATCGGGCCCCTCGACGGGGCCGAACAGCCCGATCAGCAGCGCGAGCACCAGGCTGATCCCGACGAAGGAGCCCACGCCCACGACCACGCCCAGCAGCAGGTGTCCGGCCCGGGGCCGACGGGGTCCGAGCAGCCGCCAGCTGAGCCGGCCCCGGCCCGACAACCAGGCCAGGATGCCGGCCAGCGCGACCGTCTGGGAGGCGATCGCCACCCCGACCAGCGCGGGCCCGTCGGCCGGGTCGACCAACCCAAGGCCGATCACGGGGACCGCCACCAGGAACTGCGCGAGCAGGGTCCACACCAGCAGCACGCCCGACTCCAGCACGGAGACCGGCACCGGGAAGGCCTCTGCGGGGGAGGTGCCGTGGACGCGGTCCTCGGCCCAGGGCGGGTCGCTGGGGGGCGGCGGTTCGGTCATGGGTCCCTCCGACCGGCCCGGCTGGCACGCAGCAGCCCGCCGATTCCCGCCAGCAGCAGTCCGAGCGCCCCGACGATGAGCACGACGGCGAGCCCTGGCTGGGACCACGGACCGGGCAAGGTGTCCCAGAGGCCGTCGGCACCCGGCCCTCCTGCGGTACCCGACCGGCCCGTACCCACCTCGATGCCCACCGGGGTGCCGGCACGCTGCCCGTTGCCGTCCTCGGCGACCAGCGCGACCTGGTAGGTCCCGGGGGTCACCAGCTGTCCGGCGTCGTCGGTGAGGTCCCAGCTGGCTGCGTGCCGGCCGGGGTCGACCGCGCCGACGAGCCGGTCGGTCACCACCTCGCCTTCGGCGTCGACCACCTCGAGGTACAGCAGCACGGGGCGGGCCACTTCGGTCTCGACCACGACCTGCTCGGCGGTCGCGAGCGCGGCCAGTTCCACGGTCGATGCGGGCTCGAGCGGGGCGTCGAGCCCATCGGGTGGGGTCAGCACCCAACCGTCGCCATCGACGTCGAGGTGCCAGCTGCCCAGCGCCCGCTCGGCCACGATCTGCTCGCCGCTGCGGATGGTGAACGCGACGTCGCCGGCGATGGTCACCGGCAGTTCGGTGGTCAGCCCGACCCGCAGACGCTCGGGCAGCTCGGGGCTGGTGGTCGGGGTCAGCCCCGCGTAGTAGGCGGCGAGGATCTCGCGGTGGTCCTGGCCGGCGTCCGCCCGTCCGCGCGCGCCGTACTGCCCCATGCCCACCCCGTGGCCCCAGCCCTGGCCATGCAGCACGACCTCGTCCGCGCCGACCTCGGGAGCGAAGCGGCTGGAGGGCACGGTCGAGGGCAGCGGGCGCAGGCCATCGGCGCGGGCCTGGGGGAAGCGCTCGGGGAAGCGGGTGGGGGCGATGCGAGACACGAAGTCGGCGAAGGCCCGCGCGCCCACCTCGACACTGGTGCCGTCGACGCCGGTGACCCGGATCAGCGCGTTGGGATCGTCGACGGCCCCGAGCCGCTCGAGTTCGGCCACCGGCACAGCCGCCGACAGGGTGTCACCGCGGGAGAGCACGTCGTCGAACTGCGCGCGGGTGAAGCTCGCGGTCCAACGGTGGTAGGGCGAGACCGCGTCAGCCGGGTCCTCGATCGACACCAGGTAGTCACGCGGACCCTCGGAGGGGAACGCCTCCTCGTTGGCGTAGGTGCGCCCGCCCGAGGTGGAGAAGTACCGGGCCAGGATCGGTACGCCCTCGTCGAGCAACACCTGCCCGGCGGTGTCGTCGACGGCGGCGCGCCAGGGGGTGGGCCGGCCCTCGTCGAGCTCGACCTGCACGCCGCGGTACACCTGACAGGCCACGGTGGCGCAGATGTCGAAGCCGTCGTAGACCCCGGTGCGTGCCACGTACCAGGCGTAGGTGCGCGCGGCGATGGCCTGGGCGCGCAGCGCTTCCGCGGGCCAGCGGCTGGGCATCTCGTCGACGCCGGCCACGTAGTCCTCGATGTCGAGCTCGCTGATCAGCGGCCCGCCGCCGGCGGCCAGCTCCAGGGTGTCGCGGTAGCGGCGGGTGCCGTCGACGGTGAGGATGCCCTCGGCGCCGGCCTCGAAACGCAACGTGCCGGTGCCCCGGATCGGCTCGGCCGCCCGTGCCGGCGGCGCCGAGCCGGGCAGCACCGCGGCGCCGGCCAGGGCCACACCGAGCAGCAGCACGCCGAGCAGTACCGCTGGGCGCAGCCACCGCCCCAGCCGTGCCGGTGACCCGCAGCGCGAGCGCTCAGGCATCGAGGTCGGCCGCCGCGACCCGCACGACGTCCGCCCCGAGCGCCACCAGCCGGGGCACGAAATCCGCGTACCCACGGTCGACGTGGTGCACGTCACGCACCACGGTGCGCCCGGCGGCGACCAGGCCCGCGAGCGTGCCGGCCGCGCCCGCGCGTACGTCCAGCCCGGTCAGCTCAGCACCGTGCAGCGGGGCCGGTCCACGGATCATCGCGTGGTGGCCGTCGACGACGACATCCGCGCCCATGCGCACCAGCTCGTGGACGAACGAGAAGCGCGACTCGAATACGTTCTCGGTGCAGCGGCTGGTCCCGGCCGCCTGCGACAGCAGCACCATCAGCTGCGGTTGCAGGTCGGTGGGGAACCCCGGGTAGGGCAGGGTGACCACGTCGACCGCGCCGAGCTCACCGGCCCGCACCTCGAGCGCGTCGGGCTCTTCGATCACCTCCACCCCGGCGGCGCGCAGCTTGAGCAGCGGCAGGGTCAGGTCGGCGGGCCGGACCCGCTCGATGCGTACGTGGCCACCGGTCAGGGCCGCGGCCACCGCGTAGGTCCCGGCCTCGATGCGGTCGGGGCAGGTCTGCCAGCTCACGCCACGCAGCGCCTCCACGCCTTCGATGTCCAGGGTGGGTGAGCCGATGCCGTCGATCGTGGCTCCCATCGCCACCAGCATTCGGCACAGGTCCTGGATCTCGGGCTCGCGCGCAGCGTTGTCGAGGTGGGTGCTGCCCCGGGCGAGCACAGCGGCCATGACCAGGTTCTCGGTCGCGCCGACGCTCGGGAAGTCCAAGGTGATGCTCGCGCCGTGCAGGTCGGGGGCGAGCACCTCGACGACGCCAGGATCCTCGGTGACCTCGGCGCCCATGGCGCGGAGCCCTCGCAGGTGCAGGTCGATGGTGCGGGCGCCGATGCGGTCGCCGCCCGGCAGCGGCAGCCGGGCGCGGCGGGTGCGTCCAACCAGCGGTCCGAGGCAGGAAATCGAGGCACGAATACGGGTGACGGCGTCGGCGGGGGCCTCGGAGGAGGGCTCGTCGACGGCGTGCACCCGGCAGGTCTCCGCCTCGACGTCGAGGTCGATGCGGGCACCCAGGCCCCGCAGCACGTCGGCCATGACCGGAACATCCGCGATGCGGGGCACCGCCGAAAGCTCCACCGGTTCGTCGGTGAGCAGGCCTGCCGCCATCAGCTTCAGTGCCGAGTTCTTGGCACCCGACAACCGCACGGTGCCGCGCAGGGCGGCACCGCCGTGGACCACGAAGGCCTCGTCGGTGGGAGGGGGAGCAGCCATTCTCGACAGGATACGGGCTCGGGCCGGCGGTGCCGGACCGGGGCTCAGACCTGCCCGGATCCGGTGGATGCGACCTCCAGGCGTAGCTGCTGCTTGCGCAGCGAGGCCCGCAGCACCGCGTCCTCCTGGTCGGCCAGGCGGCGCTCGAGGTCGGTCAGCCGGGCCCGGGCGCGCTGCTCGTCGATGCTCTCGGCGAGCTCGGCGACGTCCGCGAGCACGATCACCCGGTCGGTGCCGACGAACAGCAACCCCTGGTGCACCGCGATGCGGTGCTCGACCCCGTCGGCGGTGCGCACCCGCAGCGGCGCGGTGTCAAGCGCCACCAGCGCCGGCTGGTGGCCGGGCAGGATGCCGATCTCCCCCTCGACCGAACGGGCATAGAGCTCGGTGGCTTCGGCGGTGAGCACGTGGCGCTCGGCCGACACCACCTCGACGGGCATCGTGGCCATGGCTTCCTCCTCGCGCCGGAGCGCAACCGCTTGTCGTACGGGCAGCGGCTAGCGCTTGAAACCCTCGGCCTTGCGCAGCACGTCGTCGACGTCACCGGAGTACAGGAACGCCTGCTCGGGGACCTCGTCGAGCTCGCCCTCGATCAGCGCCTTGAAGCCCGAGACCGTGTCACGCACCGGCACGTACACCCCGGCGTTGCCGGTGAACTGCTCGGCGACGTAGAAGTTCTGGCTGAAGAAGCGCTGGGCCTTGCGGGCCCGGGACACCACGACCTTGTCCTCCTCGGACAGCTCGTCGATGCCGAGGATGGCGATGATGTCCTGCAGGTCCTTGTAGCGCTGCAGGACCTGCTGCACCCCGGTGGCGACCGCGTAGTGCTCGTCGCCGACGACGCCCGGGTCGAGGATACGCGAGGTCGAGTCCAGCGGGTCCACGGCCGGGTAGATGCCAAGCGACGCGATGTCGCGGGAGAGCACCGTCTGGGCGTCGAGGTGAGCGAAGGTGGTGTGGGGGGCGGGGTCGGTGATGTCGTCGGCCGGGACGTACACCGCCTGCAGCGAGGTGATCGACCGACCCTTGGTCGAGGTGATGCGCTCCTGGAGCTGGCCCATCTCGTTGGCCAGGGTCGGCTGGTAGCCGGCCGCGGAAGGCATCCGGCCGAGCAGGGTGGAGACCTCCATGCCGGCCTGCACGAAGCGGAAGACGTTGTCGATGAACAGCAGCACGTCCTGGCGCATCTCGTCGCGGAAGTACTCCGCCATGGTCAGGGCGCTGAGTGCCACGCGCAGGCGCACGCCCGGCGGCTCGTCCATCTGGCCGTAGACCAGCGCGGCCTTGTCGATGACGCCCGACTCCTGCATCTCGAGCATGAGGTCGGTGCCCTCACGGGTGCGCTCACCGACGCCGGCGAACACCGACACGCCACCGTGCTGCTGGGCGACGCGGTTGATCATCTCCATGATGACCACGGTCTTGCCCACGCCCGCGCCGCCGAACATCCCGATCTTGCCGCCCTTGACGTAGGGCTCGACGAGGTCGATGACCTTGATGCCGGTCTCGAACATCTCGGTCTGCGACTCGAGTTCGTCGAAGCCCGGCGGGTCGCGGTGGATCGCCCACCGCTCGGGGGCGTCGATCTCGCTGACGTCGACGTCGAGCGGCTCACCGAGCACGTTGTAGATGTGCCCGAGGATGCCCGGACCCACCGGCACGGTGATCGGACCGCCGGTGTTGCGCACGCTGGCCCCACGCACGACCCCGTCGGTGGGCTGCATGCACACCGCGCGCACGCGCCGGTCGCCGATGTGCTGCGCCACCTCGGCGGTCAGCGTGACCGCGCTGCCCTCGGACTCGCGCTCGAAGGTGAGCGCGTGGTTGATGTCGGGCAGTTCGCCCGGCGCGAACTCGACGTCCACGACGGGGCCGATGACGCGGACGATCCGGCCCTCGCCGGCCGCCACGGCGGTGGTGTCGGTGGCCATCTGCTGGCTCCTCTGGGTGGGGTCGGGGGGCTCAGGCGCCCTGCGAGAGGGCTTCGGCGCCACCCACGATCTCGGAGATCTCGGTGGTGATCTGGTCTTGGCGGGCCTGGTTCATGACCCGGTTGAGCTTGCCGGCGACGTCGGAGGCGTTGTCGGTCGCGGACTTCATCGCCCGCTGGCGTGCCGCGTGCTCCGAGGCGGAGGACTCGAGCAGGCTGTGGAACACCTTGGCTTCGACGTAGCGCGGGATGAGCCGGTCGAGCAGTTGCTGCTGGCTTGGCTCGAAGAGGAACTCCGGGGCGATCTCGCGTCCGCCGGCGAACTCCTCGGGCTTGACCGGCAGCAGCTCCATGCGCACCGGGAGCTGCACGAACGAGGACCGGAAGTCGGTGTAGACCACCCACACCCGGGCGTAGAGCCCCTCGGCGTAGCGGTCCATGAGGGTCTGGGCGACCTCGGCGGCGGCGTCGATCGACGGGGTGTCGGAGATGCCCTGCCAGCGGGAGCGTGCGCGCCGGCCCCGGTAGCTGAAGTACCCGTCGCCCTTGCGCCCGATGATGAACAGGTCGACCTCGCGCCCGGCGGCCTCCTCATCACGGATGGTGCGCTCGGCGACCTTGAGCACGTTGGCGTTGTAGGCGCCGGCCAGACCCCGATCGGAGGTGTTGACCACCACCGCGACCCGCGGGACCTGCTCGTGCAAGGTGAGCAGCGGGTGCTCGCGGACCTCCCCGGAGACCGCCAGGCCCTTGATGACCTCGGTGATCTGCTCGGCGTAGGGGCGGGCCTGCTGCACGCGGCGCTGCGCCTTGACGATGCGCGAGGCCGCGATCATCTCCATGGCGCGGGTGATCTTCTGGGTGCTCTTGACGGAACGGATGCGCCGCCGAAGCTGCCGGATCTGGCCGCTTCCTGCCACGTCGTCCTCCTTCGGGCCGCGTCAGGCGTGAGGGGTGCTCAGGCTTCGACGCGCTCGCTGGTCGCGGTCATGGCATCCCAGCTCTCGTTGACCTCCTCCTTCACCGGCACCACCGAAGCGGTGAAGGTGGCCTTGAAGTCGTCGAGGGCCGCTCCGAGCTGCTCCTTGAGTTCGTCGGTGAGCTTGCCGGTGCGCAGGGAAGCGAGCACCTCACCGTGTCGGGCGTCGAGGTAGGCGTGCAGTTCGCGCTCGAAGCGACGCACGTCGCCGACCGGCACGTCGTCGAGCGTGCCGCTGGTCACCGCGAACACCGAGGCGACCTGCAGTTCGACGGGTAGCGGCTCGTACTGCGGCTGCTTGAGGATCTCCACCACGCGCTGACCACGCGCGATCTGTCGCTGCGAGGCGGCGTCGAGGTCGGAGCCGAACTGCGCGAAGGCCTCGAGCTCGCGGTACTGGGCGAGTTCGAGCCGCACGGTGCCCGACACCGCCTTCATGGCCGGGCGCTGCGCAGCGCCACCGACCCGGGAGACCGAGATACCGGCGTTCATGGCCGGGCGCACGCCCTGGAAGAACAGGTCGGTCTCGAGGAAGATCTGGCCGTCGGTGATCGAGATCACGTTGGTCGGGATGTAGGCCGAGACGTCGTTGGCCTTGGTCTCCACGATCGGCAGCGCGGTCATCGACCCGCCGCCGAGTTCCTCGGAGAGCTTCGCGGCCCGCTCGAGCAGCCGGCTGTGGAGGTAGAACACGTCGCCGGGGTAGGCCTCACGACCGGGGGGTCGGCGCAGCAGCAGCGACAGCTGCCGGTAGGCGTCGGCCTGCTTGGACAGGTCGTCGTAGATGATCAGCGCGTGACCGCCCTGATACATCCAGTTGGCGCCGATGGCCGCGCCGGCATACGGGGCGATGTACTGGAAGGGGGCGGGTGCGGAGGCGGGGGCGGAGACGACCGTGGTGTACTCCATCGCCCCGTGGCGCTCGAGGGTGGCGACCACCTCGGCGACCGTGGAGCCCTTCTGCCCGATCGCGACGTAGATGCACTTGACGGCGTCGTCGGTGCGCCACAGCGGCTTCTGGTTGATGATGGTGTCCACGGCGATGGCGGTCTTGCCCGTCTGCCGGTCACCGATGATCAGCTCGCGCTGGCCTCGGCCGATGGGGGTCATCACGTCGATGACCTTGATGCCGGTCTGCATCGGCTCGCCGACCGGCTGGCGGTCGATCACGCCGGGGGCCTGGACCTCCAACGGGCGGGTGCCGTCGAGGCGGCTGGCGTCGAGCGGGCCCTTGCCGTCGATGGGACGACCGAGCGGGTCGATGACCCGTCCGAGCATCGCGTCACCGACGGGCACCGACAGCACCCGCTCGGTGCGCTTGACGCTCTGGCCCTCCTCGATGCGGGCGGCGTCGGCGAACACGGCGGCACCGATCTCGTGTTCGTCGAGGTTCATCGCCATGCCGAACACGCCGTCGCCGAAGTCGAGCAGCTCGTTGGCCAGCGTGCCCGGCAGGCCGCTGATGCGGGCGATGCCGTCGCCGGTGGCCAGCACGCGGCCGA
>SLLJ01000217.1 GCA_007134165.1 Nitriliruptoraceae bacterium
GTGCGCCCACCCGTCCATCAACCGACGACCGACCCCCCGGAGGACCCCATGTCCCGCATCGGCGCCGACCACCTCGACGTCTCCACCACCGCTGGTTCGTTCGACCTCGCTGGGCACCTGGCAGGCCTCACCGGCCAGCAGGCTGCCATCGTCGCTCAAGAGGTCGATGTCGCCGTCACCGACCTCGAGCTCGCCCTGAGCCGTCAGGTGCACCAGCTCGCCGACGAGCTGCGGCGCCGGGTCGCTGACCATGCCGCCACGCTTGCCGCAACCGACTGGGAGGGCGCCTCCAAGCAGCAGGCGCTGGCCGTCGAGCAGGCCCTGGGTGCCGACGTCGGGCAGCAGCTGGCCGCCGCCGTCGCGCTGGTCGAAGCATTCGGCACGTCCGTTCGCGACCAGGCGACGACCTACCGGCTCGGCGTCGAAGGCGACTTCCGCGCTGCCATGCAGGTGGCCGACGAGCACTACCTGGCCCTGGCTGCCGGATCACGCCGTTACCTGGCCGAGCTGCAGACCGCCGACCAGACCATCCGGTTCGGCGGCTGACCCGGTGCTGGGCCGCCGGGCACCGTCTGCGGTTGTGGGTCGGCGTGGTTGCGGGCGATACTCCACCCCATGAGCATGCTGCGCCGCAAGCCCGACCTGCCGCCCGACCACCACGAGGCGTGGTGGGCCTTCCTCGACTGCGCCGAGGTGATCGAGGGGGGCCGCCGGGTGCTGCTGGGCACCCTGCCGACCGGCCGGGTGGAGCCCGCACCGATCGGGGTGGGTACCGAGGCGGTGCGTCGCGCGCTGGCCGACGCCCGCGCGTGGATGCCTCGCTGGCACCTCGACGACCTCGACGCCGACTGGCAGTCGTGCACCGCCGGACTGGACGAGGCCGCGGCCGGGCTCGACGAGGTCGACCGAGTCGCCGCATCCACCGGGGAGCTCGAGGAGCTGCTGGAGGCCGTGCAGGACGTCATCGAGCCGCTCGACCGCTTCGCCGACGCCGAGCGGGCCTTCCGCCGCACCTGGCGTCTGCCCCGTGAGCGTGCCGACCGACCCGAGGAGTCCCCGTGACCGACGTCGACCTGGAGATGTTCGTCGACCCCGTCTGCCCCTACTGCTGGGTGACCTCGCGGTGGGTCGTCGAGGTCGCCACCCAGCGCGGACTCCAGGTGCGCTGGCGGCCGATCTCGCTCTGGCTGCTCAACCGTGAGGGGGCGGATCCCACCTCGTCGCTCAGCCGCCTGCACCGAGACGGTCACGCCCGGCTGCGGGTCATGGTCGCCGTCGAGCAGGCGCTGGGCCCCGAGCCGATCGGGGCGCTGTACACCGCACTCGGCGAAGCGATCTGGGAGGCCGACGCGCCCGCGGCCGACGGCTTCCGCGCGGTCACTGAGGACATCGTCGCCTCCCGTGACCTCGTCACGCCGCTCGCGGCCGCCGGTCTGCCCGTTTCGTTCGCGGACGCCGCCGAGGACGCCGCGTACGACGGGGACATCTCGACCAGCACCGATGAGGCGCTGGCCCGGGTCGGCGGCGGAGCGGGCACGCCCGTGCTGTCCTTCGGGCCCCCCGACGGGCCGGCGTTCTTCGGGCCCGTGCTCGCACGGGTGCCGGAGGGTGACCAGGCGCTGGCCGTGTGGGACGCGGTGACCACGCTGGCCTCCACGGCATCGTTCGCTGAGCTGAAGCGCAGCCAGCGCGAGCTGCCCCAGGTGCCCCGGCTTGCCCGGGTGGGATCGTGAGCCCCGGTCCGCAGCCCGAACAGCCCGAGGGGCCAGCGCAGCCCGAGCAGCCCGGCACCCGGCCGTCGGCGATGACCTACGCGGCGGCCGGTGTCGACCTCGATGCCGCCGAGCGCAGCGTCACCGAACTCGCCGAGGTGGTGCGCCGAACCCACGGCCCCGAGGTGCTCGGCGGCCTCGGTGGCTTCGGGGGCCTGTTCGCGTTCGACGCGGCCCGCTACCACCAGCCGGTGCTGGTCTCCAGCACCGACGGGGTGGGGACCAAGGTCGACCTGGCCCGCCGGCTGCAGGTGCTCGACACCATCGGCCGTGACCTGGTCGCGATGGTGGTCGACGACCTCGTGGTCACCGGTGCGCGTCCGCTGTTCCTCAACGACTACGTGTCGGTCGGTCGACTCGATCCCGACCGGGTCACGGCCCTGGTGCGCGGCATCGCCGACGGCTGCGAGCTGGCCGGCTGTGCCCTGGTCGGCGGTGAGACCGCCGAGCATCCCGGGCTGCTCGGTGAGGACGAGTTCGACCTCGCCGGCTTCGGCGTGGGAGTGGTCGAGCGCGACGCGATCCTCGGCCCGCACCGCGTACGGCCCGGCGACGCACTGGTGGGTCTGGCCTCCTCCGGGCTGCACAGCAACGGCTACTCGTTGGTGCGCCGGATCGTGGAAGGGCTGGACCTGGCCCAGCCCCACGGCCTCGAGGCGCCGCTGGGAGCGGTGTTGCTCGAACCCACGCGGATCTACGCCCGCGACTGCCTCGCCGTCGGGGAGCAGTTCGATGTGCACGCCTGGTGCCACATCACCGGTGGGGGGCTGCCCGGCAACCTGCCACGGGTCCTGCCCGACGGGCTGTCCGCCGTCGTGGACGCGGCCAGCTGGCGCCGGCCGGCGGTGTTCGACTGGCTCGCGCAGCGGGGGCCGGTGGCCGACGACGAGCTGTGGCGCACCTTCAACCTCGGGGTGGGCATGGTCGCCGTGCTCCCCGCCGACCAGGCTGAGGCCGCCATCGAGTGGTGCGGCGCACGCGGCGTGTCGGCCTGGATGCTGGGACAGGTCGTCGCCGACGACCCGCACGGTGCCGGCCAGGTCGGTGAGCCCGGCGCCACCCCCGGCGTCCGGATCGTCGGGCGGTGAGCCGTCCGCGCCGGTCCACCTGTCCGGTGGCAGCCGACTTCGCTACCGTCCGCGTATGGTCCCCACCGCACAGCTGAGGATCTTCACGCCGCTGCATGCGTTCCCCCCGCGGGAGCGGGAGCGGTGGCGTCGCTACGTGGAATCCGGCTTGGGCCTGACCCGCCGTGAGGTCGCCGACGCCGAGGCGGGCAGCGCCGCTGCCCGGCTGGTCGGTGGCCGGGCGTTGCTCGGTCCCGACGCGGCGCTGGTCCGCCGCGTGGGCGAGCAGGTCATGCTCTGCCCACTGCAACTCGAACTCCGCGCCGCCATGGCCCTCGAGGCGTTCCGGCGCACCGTGCCAGACGATCTGCTCGAGGCGTTCGTGCCCGATCAGCGCTCGCGTGGCGTGCTGCAGCAGCTGTCGACCTCGGGCCGCTCACCCCACATCCTCGACGAACCGTGGGCGGTGCCGCTGCACTGGTTCGTGGGCTTCGCCCCCGAGGAGCGCCGCTTCACCGACCCCCCTGAGGGTGCGGGTCCACGCCTGGTGTACTTGACGTCGGTCGCGCAGGCGGCCGAGCGTCTCGAGCGGGCCATCGACATCGTCGAGTCGAACCTGATCGATGGTGAGGATGTCCTCGCTGCCCTGGCCGCCACCTCGGCCTGGGTGGATGCCTTCGACCCGTCCTCGCTGCTCGAGCTCGACTACGGCCGGGTGGCGGGCCTGTTCGACCGCGAGGAACTGCACGCGGACCACACCTGCGCAGACCTGTGGCACGCCATCGAGGCGCTCGAGGTCGCCGACGTCCTCGGCGCCGCCGCCTACTACGGCGCCGTGTCCGCCCGCTGGGCTCGGCGGCGGGCCAAGCAGCACGCCAACTGACCGAGTTGCGGCAGGGGCTCCGGGCGCTTCCTTCGCTCGACCCCCGCCCGCCGGTCAACCTCCGCTCAGCCCGGCCCGTACTCCGGCGCGCTCAGGATGCGGGCCAGCACCTCCGGGGCGATGTTGCCGCCGGACAGCACGATCCCGACCCGTCGGCCGTCGACCGCGACGTGGCCTGCGAGCACCGCGGCCAGTCCGGCCGCCCCCGAAGGCTCCACGACCTGCTTGAGGCGCAGCGCCAGCAGTCGTACGGCATGTGCCACCTCGACGTCGGTGACGCCCACCACTCGCACCTCGAGCGCCCGGAGCACCGCCAGCGGCCGGTGCCCGACGGTGGTGGTCTGCTGCCCGTCGAGCATCGTGCTGGGCACCGGCACCTCGACGACCTGCCCGGCGGCCAGCGCGTCCCGGGCCGCCCGGCGAGCGGCCGGCTCCACCCCCACCACCTCGAGGTCCGGGCAGACCGCACGCGCCGCCACCGCGCAGCCGCTGATCAGTCCGCCCCCGCCGACCGGCACCACCAGCACGTCGAGGTGGCCCACCTGCTCGAGCAGTTCGCGCGCGACCGTGCCCTGCCCGGCCATCACCTCGGGGTGGTCGAAGGGAGGGATGAGGCTGGCCCCCTGTTCGGCAGCGATCGCCGCCCCGATCGCGGCCCGGTCCTGGGTATAGCGGTCGTAGGTGACCACGTGGGCGCCGTAGCTGCGGGTGGCGGCGACCTTCACCGCCGGCGCATCCGCAGGCATGACGATGGTGGCCGGTACTCCGAAGCGTCCCGCCGCGCAGGCGACCGCCTGGGCGTGGTTTCCCGACGAGAACGCCACGACGCCCCGTTCGCGCACCGCGTCGGGCAGCGCTGCCAGCGCATTGGTCGCTCCCCGCAGCTTGAACGCGCCAACGCGCTGGAGGTGCTCGGCCTTGAGCAGCACCGTCGCGCCGGTGCGGGTGTCGAGGTGGCGGGAGGTCAGTACCGGGGTGCGGTGGGCGTGTCCCCCGATCCGGTCGGCGGCCCGCGCGACGTCGTCGGCGTCGATGGGCAGCGCCGGCATCATCGCGCTCAGCTTTCGGTCTCGAGCGCCGTTCGGATGCGGTCGGCCACCTCGAGGTCGGCGAGCGACTCCACGGTGCGCAGCCGGTAGCGGCGCTCGGCGGGGTCGGCGTCCAGCACCCACTCGTGGGCGCGGGTCGCGAGCCGTTCGGCCGCTCGAGCACGCAAGCCGGCATGGTCGAGGTAGCCGCCGAGGTCGCGCAGGTCCACCAGCCTCGACAGGTGCTGCTCGCCGTCGTCGCCGGAGCCGGCGCCCTCGCCGTGGTCGTAGGCGGCGAGCAGGGCGGCGGGGGCCTCCGGGTCGTCGGCCAGGCTGCCGGCAGCGGCCCGCATGGCCAGGTTCAGGTGGCGGTCGTCGTGGGCCGTGCGTGCCAGCGCGGCCAGCTGCCGGGCACGATCCGGGCCGGCGGGTTCGGACTCGAGCGCCGTCAGTTGTCGGCCGAGGTCGCGCACCTGCTGGCCGCTGGTGCGGGGGCGGTTCGCGCTCATGAGTCGCTCCTGGGTTGCACGGCTCCGAGGGGCACGACGAGGCGTTGGGCCGCCCTGCACGCTAGCGCGCCGGCGCCGAGCCCGGCACGCTGCCGGGTCCGAACCAGTAGCGTTCCTCCCGCGGGGCGATCACGCTCGCCCCGCCCCGACCTGCCGCAGGAGCACCGACGTGACCGACTCCGCTGCCAGCGCCGACGGCCGGCCCATCATCACCGACGGGATCACGGCCAACTACCCCGACATCGACCGCCTCGAGACCACCGAATGGCTCGAGTCGTTCGATGCCGTGGCCCAGCAGCACGGCCCGGCTCGTGCCCGGTTCCTGCTGCTGTCGGTCCTCGAGCGCGCCCGGCAGCACAACATCGGCCTGCCCTCGCTGACCTCCACCGACTACCTCAACACCATCCCCGCCGAGCGTGAGCCGACCTTCCCCGGCGACGAGGCGCTCGAGCGCCGCATCCGCCGCCACATCCGCTGGAACGCGGCGGTGATGGTCCACCGCACCAACATCGAACGCGGTACCGGCGGGCACATCGGCTCCTACGCATCCGCAGCCTCGCTCTACGAGGTCGGCTTCAACCACTTCTTCCGCGGCAAGGACCACCCCGGTGGCGGAGACCAGGTCTACTTCCAGGGGCACGCCTCCCCCGGCATCTACGCCCGCGCCTTCCTCGAGGGCCGCATCAGCGAGCAGCAACTCGACCACTTCCGCGCCGAGGTGCAGCCCGGTGGGCTGTCCTCCTACCCGCACCCGCGCCTGATGCCCGACTTCTGGGAGTTCCCGACCGTGTCGATGGGCCTGGGTCCCATCAACGCGATCTACCAGGCCCGCTTCAACCGCTACCTGCACCACCGCGGCTTCAAGGACACCTCGCAGCAGCACGTGTGGTTCTTCGGCGGTGACGGCGAGACGGCCGAACCCGAGTCGCTGGGCGCGCTGGCGGTCGCCTCGCGCGAGGAGCTCGACAACCTCACCTTCGTGATCAACTGCAACCTGCAGCAGCTCGACGGGCCGGTGCGCGGCAACGGCAAGATCGTGCAGGAGCTCGAAGGCGTGTTCCGCGGGGCCGGCTGGAACGTCATCAAGGTCGTGTGGGGGCGGGAGTGGGACCCGCTGCTCGCCCGCGACGTCGACGGCGCGCTCGTGAAGCGCATGAACGAGATGCCCGACGGCATGCAGCAGACCCTGGCGGCCAAGGGCCCGGCCTACGTGCGCGAGCACTTCTTCGGGACCGACCCGCGCCTGGTCGAGCTGATCGACGGCTACTCGGACGCCGACATCGCCAAGCTCTCGCGTGGCGGGCACGACTACCGCAAGGTCTACGCCGCCTTCAAGTCCGCGACCGAGACCACCGGCGCGCCCACGGTCATCCTCGCGGTGACCGTCAAGGGCTGGACGCTCGGCCCCGACTTCGAGTCGCGCAACGCCGTGCACCAGATGAAGAAGCTGTCGACCAAGGCGCTCAAGAGCTTCCGCGACCGGCTCAGCCTGGAGGTCTCCGACGAAGAGCTCGAGGGGGACCTGCCGCCCTACATCCGGCCCCACGAGGACAACGAGATCATCGCCTACCTCACCGAGCGCCGTCGTGAGCTCGGCGGCTTCGTCCCCGAGCGGCGGGTGTCGTTCACCGTGCCCGAGCTGCCGCCGGCCGACGCCTTCGCCACCTTGAAGCAGGGCTCGGGCACCCAGGAGGTCGCCACCACCATGGCGCTGGTGCGGGTGTTCAAGGACCTGCTGCGCCACCCCGAGCTCGGTCGGCGCATCGTGCCCATCATCCCCGACGAGGCCCGCACCTTCGGGATGGACTCCTGGTTCCCCACGGCCAAGATCTACGACCACCTCGGCCAGACCTACGAGCCGGTCGACCAGGACCTGCTGCTGACCTACAAGCAGGCGGCCGACGGCCAGATCATCCACGAGGGCATCACCGAGGCCGGCTCGATGGCCACCTTCCACGCCGCCGGGTCCAGCTACGCCACCCACGGCGAGCCGATGGTGCCGCTGTACATCTTCTACTCGATGTTCGGCTTCCAGCGCACCGCCGACCTGATCTGGTCGGCCGCCGACCAGCGCGCCCGCGGCTTCCTGATCGGCGCCACTGCCGGGGGCACCACCCTCAACGGCGAAGGGTTGCAGCACCAGGATCGCCACTCGCTGCTGCTGGCCCAGACCAACCCGGCCGTGGAGGCCTACGACCCGTCCTTCGCCTACGAGATCGCGGTGCTCGTCGAGCACGGCCTGGAGCGCATGCTGCCCCGCGAGGCCGCCGGGCAGGAGGGATCGGATGCCGGCGAGGACGTGATCTTCTACCTCACCGTCTACAACGAGCCGGTCGTGCAGCCCGCCATGCCCGACCACGTCGACGCCCAGCAGGTCATCGACGGGCTCTACCGCTTCCGTTCGGGCCCCGGCCGGGCGTTCTCCGGCCACATCCTGGCGTCGGGCACCATCATCGAGGAGGCACTCAAGGCCCAGGACCTGCTCGCCGCCGACTGGAACGTGTCCGTCGACGTGTGGTCGGCACCGGGCTGGAACCGGCTGCTGCGCGACGGCGCCGCCGTCGAGTCCTGGAACCGCACCAACCCGGGCGCCGAGCCGCGGGTCCCGCTGGTCACCCGCATCCTGCAGGAGACCCAGGGGCCCTACGTTGCGGTCAGTGACTGGATGCGTGCCACCCCCTTCCAGGTCCGTGACTGGATCCCGGGGCCGTTCGCTGCGCTCGGCACCGACGGCTTCGGCCGCTCGGACTCGCGCGAGCAGCTGCGCCGCTACCACCGCATCGACGCCCACGCGATCGCCTACTGCATGCTCGCCGAGCTGGTGAAGCTCAAGTCCATCGACCCCGTGGTCCTGCCCGAGGCCATCGAGCGCTACGGTCTGGATTTCGGCCGGGTGCCGTTCTTCGGCCAGCCCGGCCCAACGGACGATGTGACCCGCTGACCTGGGCCCGCCCCCGGCAGCGGCGCCGGCCAGGACGTGTGCGTGGAGCCAGCCGACCAGGGGCAGGACGTCGAGGTGGCGAGGCTGCTCGCCTCCCTCGGCGGGCCGGCCCTGCACGCCACGCCGATGGTCGTGCTGCTGCTGGATGCCGACCGGCGGGTGGTGGCCTGCAACCCGGCGGCCCGGCGCCTGCTGGGCTGCACCGGTCAGGCGATCGCCGGACGTCGCCTCGTCGACCTGGTGCGCGAGCAGGACCGTGAGCGCCACGTCAGTGAGATCGAGCACGCCATCGCCGACGCGGCGGCGCAGCAGGA
>SLLJ01000049.1 GCA_007134165.1 Nitriliruptoraceae bacterium
CCTACTCGATCATCGCCCGCGACCCGGTCGAGGGACACATCGGCGTGGCCACCCAGTCGCAGGCGTTCGCGGTCGGCAGCAGCGTGTCCTGGGCGCTGCCGGGGGTGGGCGCGATCGCGACCCAGTCGATGGGCGAGCCGATGTACGGCGAGTTGGGGTTGCACGGACTGTCCGCGGGCCTGACCGCCGAGGAGGCACTGGCGGCGCTGCGCACCGTGGACCCCCACCCTGAGCGCCGCCAGGTGGCCATGGTCGACGCGGCCGGGGAGGTCGCGGCCTACACCGGAGGCGCCTGCGTCGAGGCGGCAGGCCACGTGCAGGGCGAGGGCTGTGCGGCGCTGGCCAACCTGGTGCGCTCCCCCGAGGTGTGGGAGACGATGCTCGCCGCCTACCAGTCCGCCAGCGGTTGGCTGCCCGGACGGCTGGTCGATGCCCTCGAGGCTGCTCAGGACGCCGGCGGTGACCTGCGCGGACGCCGGTCGGCGGCGGTCCTGGTCGTGCGCGCACGACGTTCGGGCCGACCCTGGCACGATCAGGTCGTCGACCTGCGGGTCGACGACCACCCCGAGCCGGTTGGAGAGTTGCGGCGCCTGGTCGCGCACACCTCGCGCTACCAACGGACCGTCGAGGCCTTCGAGCTTGCCTTGGACGGGGCCGGGGAGGCGGCCGTACAGGCGCTGCCCGACCACGAGCCGGATCCGGGACAGGACCCTGACCTGGCGTTGTGGCGGGCAGTGGTCCTGGCGGCGGCCGGTCACGACGTCGAGGCGGCGGCGCTGGGCTGCGGACTCCAGCGTGAGGCACCGACGTTCGTCGAGGCGGCCCGTCGGTTCGTGCCCGCCGGGCTGATCGACGCCGCGCTGCTCCGCCGGGTGTTGCCAGGCGACTGACCGGCGACGGGCCGTCACGCTGTCGTGACAGGTCGGCTCGTCGAGGTGGCGATCCCCTGGGCCAATGCCGGCTCCTCGGACGCCGGCAGCCTTGGGACCAAGGCGAGGCTGCGCAGGACCGCCGGGGAACGCTGCTGACCCAGCAGGTCGATGGCGGTCGACGGCAGCAGACCGTCGAGGATGAGCGCCAGAGGGCTTCGGGCCCTACGTTCGGTAGCCGACGCCGGCCTATGGTGGGGCGTTGGGAGGCGAGCAGGGAGCCCGAGACATGGCACGCAACCGGATGTCCAACGCCGACGCCGCCTGGCTGCACATGGACCGCGCGTCGAACCTGATGATCATCAACGCGGTGATGTGGTTCGACGAACCCGTGGACTGGACGCGGCTGCGCGAGCTCCTGACCCAGCGGCTGGTCGACCCCTATCCCCGCTTCCGGCAGCGGGCCGACGATCGGCGGACCCCGGTCGGCGCGCTGTACTGGCAGGACGACCCCGACTTCGACCTCGAACAGCATCTGGTCCACGTCCGGCTGCCGGCACCCGGCGACCAGGCCGCCCTGCACCGCTACATCAGCGACCAACTCTCCCACCCGTTGGATCGGGGCCGAGCGTTGTGGCAGGCCCACCTCATCGACGGCTACGAGGGCGGAGCCGCCGTCTACACCCGCATCCACCACGCCGTGGCCGATGGCGTGTCCCTCGTTCGGCTGCTGCTCTCGCTCACCGACGAGCAGCCTGAGGCGCCGCTGTTCGACGCCCCGGAATCCGGTGAGCCGCCCGGCCTGGTACGCCGAGCCCAGCAGGTGGTCGCCGAGGCGGTCGAGACCACCGGTCACCTCGTGCACGAGGGTTTCGAGGTGCTCACCCATCCCTCCAAGGTCATCGACCTCGTCCAGTTCGCCTTCCGCGGTACCCGAGCAGTCGGCAAGACCCTGCTGACCCCGCCCGACTACCGCACGGTGCTCAAGGGCCGGATGGGACCCGCCAAGCAGGCGTTGTGGTCCACGCCGGTCCCCCTCACCGACGTCAAGGCCATCGGCCGGCAATCGGGGGCCACCGTCAACGACGTGCTGTGCGCGGCGGTGACCGGGGCCCTGCACCGCTACCTCGACGACCACGACGACCTGGTGCCGGACCTGCGGGCGTTCGTGCCGTTCAACCTGCGTCCACTGGACGAGCCGATCCCTCGCGAGCTCGGCAACCGCTTCGGCATCGTGTTCCTGTCGCTGCCGGTCGGTGAGCACGACCGAGCGGCCCGGCTTGCTGAGGTCAAACGGCGCATGGACGCCATCAAGGCCAGCCCCGAGGGTGTGGTCGGTTACGGCGTGCTGACCGTGACCGGCATGACCCCCGTGCAGATCGAGCGGGTCATCGTCGACGTGTTCGGCGCCAAGGGCAGCCTGGTGCTGACCAACGTGGCCGGTCCGACGCAGGACGTGTTCCTGGCCGGAACCCTCGTGGCAGGTTTCATGGGGTGGGTGCCGGCCACCGGTGGGGTTGCGCTGGGCATCAGCATCTTCAGCTACCGCGGGGAGGTCACGGTCGGCATCTACGCCGATGCACAGCTCGTGCCCGATCCCGACGCGCTGGTCACGGCGTTCGACGACGAGATCGCGGCGATGCTGGCCACCGACCTGTCCGGGGTCGCCGAGACGGCGTGAGCCGGCCGGTCAGCGTCGCGGAGTTGGCCGGACCGTTTCGCCGGGTCGGCCGGCACGTCCGGCATCACCGCAAGGCTTGCGAGCCGCTGCAGGTGCTGGTCGTCGAACGTTGAGGGTTTCCTCACCGTATCGGTTCACCCCCTCTTGATCGCGGTCCGGGCGATGCTCTCGAACGCAGACCACCCGTCTTGGTCGCCGGTCGGCCCGGGGTGCCGCCCCCAGCGGACCCGAGCTGCCCATCCCACGAGGGGACGGTCGTCGACGCCAACCCGGCGGCCGGCCGCCTGCTCGTCGTCGCCCGACCCGATGCCCCCGTGGTCTGCAAGCTGATCACCCTCGGAGGTGGAGTCACCTACCTCGAGCTGAGCGCCGATCTCACGGGCGATCAGGGCCTACGGCACGTCATCGGACGTGACGTGACCTTGCGCATCCGTGCCGAGCAGCAGCTGCATGCCTCCGAGCAGCGCTTCTAAGCCCTACTCGAACGAAACGTCGACGCGATGCTGGGGCTCGACGCCCGACGGCTGCCGACGGCACGCGAACCCGTCCGCTGACCAGCTGGCGGGGGAACCCACCTCCCGGCGGTTCGGGCGGTCACGGTTCGAGGTCGTCCCCTCGGCCCACGCCGACGAGCTGCGTGCGGCGTTGCGTGCGGCGTTGGACGGCCGGCTGCGCGAGGACGCCATGGTGCTGTCGCTCGGCCAGGATCCGTCCCGCGACGTCAGCCTCGTGCTGCTGCCAACCATCGTCGAAGACGAGTTCACTGGCGTGTTCGCCCTGGCCCGTGATGTCACCGAGGAATGCGTGCTTGAGGAGCAGCTGCGTTGCCAGGCGCAACACGATGCGCTGTCCGGCCTGTCCACCCGGACAGCATTGCGCCGGCGGATGAACGCCGCGTTGGACGCCGGCCGTGCCTTCGGGCTGCTGTTCCCCGACCTCGACGGGGTTCAAGCATCTCAACCACACGCTCGGTCGGGCTGCCGGAGACGCGGCCATGGTCGCCGTCGCCGAGCGGCTGCGTCGCGCGGTGCGTAAGTCCGACGCTGCCTACCGGATGGCCGGTGACGAGTTCTGCGTGCTGGTGGATCCTGCGGACGAGGCCGAGCTGAGTGGTCGACGTGACCGGGTGGCCAGCGTGATCGCCCAGCCGCTGGCGATCGGCCAGCACCTGGTCCCGATGAGTGCATCGGTCGGGATGCCCCGGTCCCACCCGGAGGATGACGCGGAGGCACTGCTCGCCCGGGCCGACGAGTCGAGGTAGGCGATCAAGCTGACCCGACCGGGTCGCCGTGAGCCAGGTGGCGAGGATCCGTTCCGCTCGCAGCCGCGGCCGGCTTCGGCTTCGGCCGGCTCAGGCTTCGGCCGCCAGGACGGCTAACTGCTCCACGGTGTGGTCGAGTTCGCGCCGGGCACGGGCCGGCAGCGCCGGGTTCGTGGTGAGGATGTCGGCGACGCTGCGGTAGTACCAGGCAACCTCGTCGGCGTCGGCGCTGAAGCGGTCCCACACCTGCGCGCCGGGACCGTCCGGATCGGACGCGTCGGCCACGATCGCGCGCGCGTTGTGCAGTTTGTCACACAGGGAGACGAGCGCGGCCGGGTGCTCGTTCTGCACCAGCGAGCGCAGGTGCTCCAGGTAGGCCTGCTTGCGCGGCTTCCAAGGCGCCTTGGTCGCGGGGTCCTCGCTGAGCGAGTCCGACAGCGCCTCGACGAGTTCGGCGATCTGCGGGCCGAACCGGACCCGCACATCGTCCAGGCGGCGTTGGCCCCCGCAATCCTCGACCACGTCGTGCAGGACCGCGGCGGTGGCCTGCACCTCGCCGCCGCCGTGTTCGAGTACCAGCGCGCAGACCGCCAGCAGGTGGCTGGCGTAGGGGATCCGGGTGCCGGTGCGCAGCTGGCCGTCGTGGGCGGCCAGCGCGTAGCTGACCGCGTCACTGAAGGGTCCGGTCAGATCCAGGTGGTCCACGTGGTTGCTCCCGGGTTCACAGGCGGATCCGGCGCGCCCCACCGACGTGCCGGTAGCGCTCGGGCAGGCAGGTCAGCACGACGACCTGGCTGTGTTCGCCGGCCTCGCGCAGCACCGCGCCAAGCCGTTCGAGCCGGCTCGGATCGGTGTTGCCCAGCGCGTCGTCGAACAGCAACAGGCCACCCTTCTCCCCCAGCAGCCGGGCGCAGGCCAGCCGGCCGAGCAGCGCGAGCTGTTCGCGCGCCCCGACCGACAACTGCTCGAGGTCGAGCCAGAGCCCGTCGAGGTGACGCCGCGCGATCCGCAGGTCGTCGTCGAGCTCGAGGTCGAAGCCCGGACCGTGCAGCATCCGTCCGTAGGTGATGAGCTGGCTGCGCAGCGGCTCCGCGTACCGCTCCCGGGCCAGATCCCGGTGCCGTGACAAGGTCTCGTGCAACCGCCGTGCGGCCCCGGCCCGGCGCAGCAGACCGACCAGCCGGTTGCGGGCATGCTCGAGGTCGGTGTCGAGCTCCTCGCGCTGCTCCCATAGTCCGTCCCCGCCGAGCGCGGCGATACGCACGCGTAGCTCCCGCAACTGCTGCTCGGCCTCGGCGCGCCGCTGCTCAGCATCCGCGGCGACCTGCTGCGCATTGGCGAGCAGGGCACGCACGGTGTCGGGATTGGCGGCCGCGAGCTCGGTCTCGGCGCGGCTGACCGCGTCGGCGCTGCCCTGCCGGGACGCCTCGAGGTCGTGCAGTCGCCCGGTGAGTTCGTCGTCGGCGAGCGCATCGAGTTCCTCCCCGAGCTCCGCACGGCGCGAGCCGGCACGCTCGCGGGCCGCCTGCTCCCGGGTGCGGTGGCCGATCACGGCGGCGCGGTGACGCTCGACCTCGGCCCGGGCCGATTCCACCGTCTGCTCGGGGTCGGTCACCTGCTCCTCGGCCGTGCGTTCGGCGGCGGTTGCGGCGCTCAGCGCGGCCTGCGCGGCGTCGATGCCGTCGGGCAGCGGCAGGGCCGCCTCCCGCCGGCCCGTCTGCTCCGCCTCCCGCCGGCCCGTCTGCTCCGTCAGTCGACGGGCAAGCCGGTCGATGTCCCCGTCGAGCTGTTCAGCGCTGCTGGCCTCCAGTGCCCGCTCCCGGTCGCGGGCTGCGTCCTGCTCGGCCCGTTCATCCTCGCGGCGGCGGCGGTGGGCGGCCTCGGCGGCGGCGAGGTCCTCGACCCCGGTCTGGTCGAGCTCGGCCTGCAGTTGGGCCTGCGCCCGGCGGTGGGCCTCGCGGCGGTCCTCGCTCCCCGCGCCGGCGCGAACCTCGATGGTGCCGACCTCCTCAAGGCGCAGGGTGAGTGCGTCAGCCACCGGCCAGCTGCGCTCCTCCCCCGCCGTCAGACGCTCCGGGCGGCCGTCGGTCTCGACCTCGAGGTCGCGGACGGGGTCGATGCGCACCTGGGGACTGGCCACCTCCAGGGCCGCCCGGGTGCGAACGGTCTCGGTGTGTGCCGCACGTAGCCGGTCGAGCGTGGCCTCGTCGATGGGGTTGGCCGCCAGCCGGCCGCGGGCTTCGCGCAGGGCGGTCAGCGCCCGTGCGGCCCGATCGCTGCGCACCTGCAACGCGTCGAGCTGGTCGCGGTCGCGTAGCTGGTCGAGGTCGGCCTGCGCCTGCTCGCGTCGACGGCGTGCGGTGCGCAGCCGCTCTTGGGCCGCGTCAACCGCAGTGCGAGCGTCATCGAGGCGGAGCAGCGCGGCGTCCCGGTCGGCTTCGACCTCGGCGGCCTGCGTTGCCTCGGTGGTCGCCGCGGTGTCGAGCTCGGCGAGTTCATCGCGCAGCTGCTCGCGCCGCAGCCGTCGCTGGTCGAGCCGCTCGAGCTCGTGCTCGGCTTCCCGGAGCTCGTGCTGCCGGGCCGAGAGCTGCTGCTCGAGGCTGTCCACGGCCGCCTGCTGGCGCACCAACTGCTCGGCGGCGCTGCGGGCGCTGCGCGCCTGGTCGCGCAGGCCGGGCAGCTCACGGGTGAGCCGGTCGGCCCGCTCCACGTCGCTCTGAAGCGCTTCACGGCGTGTGTCGAGTTCGGCGAGTGCGCCGTCGAGGCGCTCGACCTCCGCCCGCGCGTCGCGCAGCAGTGGCTTCTCGCTCCCGGTCTTGAGCGTGGCGTAGCGCTCGTACTCTTCACGCGCCCGGGCCAGCACCCCGAGCTCTCGGTCGCCGATGGCCCCGACGTCGCCGTGCTCGGCGAGCACACCCGCCAGCCCGGCGGACTCCCCGGGGCTGACCTGCACCAGCCCGTCGGCCTGCCGCAGTCGCAGCGATGACCACAGTTGCAGGTCGATGGCCTGTGCGAGCAGGTGCCCCACCCGGTCGTGCGCCGCGTCGCCGTCCAGGCTGTCGGCGCCGGCGCCGGAGATGCTCAGCGTGGTGCGGGTGCGCTTGAGGTAGCGCTTGGCGTAGACGAGATGGCTGTCGCCCACCTGCAGTTCGGCTTCGACCTCCGGGGGCTCTCCGATGCCGGTCGTCTGCAGGCTGCGCACGTGGGCGTGCTTGCTCGAGTCCTTGTAGGTCAGCAGCACGTCGAGCGCGTCACCAAGGGTGCTCTTGCCGACCTCGTTGTCCCCCTCGATCACCACCACGCCGGTGGTCGAGCCGTCGGGCCGGGTGAGATCGACGGTCCGGTCCGCGATTCCGCGGACGTTGCTCAGGTGCAGGCGCAGCAGCCTCATGCGCGCACCACCAGGCGGTGCAGCAGCGCCAAGGCGTCGCTGGCCTCTGCTGCGTCCTCTCCCCCGGCGCCCGCCTCTGCACGCAGTTCCTGCACCGCGCCGGCCACGAACCCGCCCACGTCCATGGTCTCGAGGTCGTGCTCGTCGGGGACCGTTACGAGCTCCCAGTGCCGCTGCCATCGACGCAGCGCCCCGAGGCGCTGCTCGGCGTCGTCCAGCGCCTGCTCGAGGCGGCGGTGCTCGGTCAGGTTCAGCGCGCCACGGATCCCGATCCGCACGATCGTGCGGGGCTTGTCCTCGGGGGCCTCCAGCCACCGCTGTATCTCGGCGAGGTCCTCGGCGCCGGCCACGTCGAACACTCGTTGGCGGAACGACCACCGACCGACGCGGTGCTCGGTGACCTGCACGGAGCCGCGGTCGACCTCGACGAGCAGCGCGCGGGCTGGGTTCTCCTCGGTATGACGGGTGGGTTCTGGCGCCCCCGAGAACCAGATGCGTCCCGTGCGGCCCACCGAAGTGGCCGAGTGCCGGTCGCCGAGCGCCACATAGTGCAGGAGGCCGGCATCCACCGCCTGCTCGAGCGGCGCGGTCGGCAGCAGGCCGACCTGCTCGAAGTCGCCGCTGACCTCGGGTACCCCACCGTGGGCCAGCAGGACCCGGATACCGTCGCTGTCCGGCAGGTCCTCGAGCAGGTCGAGCGCCGGATTGCGTACCGGATGCTTCACCGGCCACGGTGCCCCCACCACCTCGACGTCGTCGGCGACGCAGATCGGATCGGCGTCGGTCACCACGCGCACCTGCGAAGGGGCGTGCTCGACGAACGCCTCCGAGGTCAGCACACTGCCCGCATCGAGGGGGTCGTGGTTGCCCGGCAGCAGCAGGACGGGGACGTCGGGGAAGCCACGCAGCACCTCGCAGGTGCGAAGCACCGTGCGCCGGTCGACCTGGTTGTCGTCGAACACGTCGCCGGCGACGAGCACGAACGCGGCGTCGTGTTCGGCCGCGAGCCGACCCACCGCCGCCACGGCATCGAGCCGGTCCTGGGTGAAGCGGGCCCGGGCCTCGTCGCTCAGGAACCGGCCGCGCATCCCCAGTTGCCAGTCGGCGGTGTGCACGAACCTGACCATCGCTCCTCCGATCGCGGGCTGGTGGCGGCGCCCTGCCCCTGCCCGGCAGTGAGCCGACGGTTCAGCGCCCGTCGGTCACCACGCGCCCCACCCTAACCGGGGTCTGCGACCGTTCGCGGCAATGGCGCGTGGCAGTTGTCGACGACACCCACCGGTGGGA
>SLLJ01000138.1 GCA_007134165.1 Nitriliruptoraceae bacterium
CATGCCCGACGGGCTCATGGCCGTCTACATCCTGCAGATGTGGCTCGGCCGGCTCGAGTTCGTCGCGGTCTTCGTGCTGATGGGCTACAGCCTGTCGATGCTGCGCGGGCGGGCCTGACGCATGAACGACGAGCGACGCCGAGAGCCGACCCGCTGGCTGGTGCTGGGTGGGGTGCTGGCCCTGGTGCTGATCGGGGTCGGCGCGGAGCTGCTGCTGCGGGCCGCCCCGACGGTCGAGCAGCCCGAGGACCTGCGCGTCGAGGACCTCCCGCCGCTGGCGATCGCCGGGGCGACGATGTGCACCCGCCGCCAGGACGATCCCACCGCCGCCGAGCTGCGCGTCCAGGTGCCCCCCGATGGGCGCATCAGCTCGGAGCAGGTCTTCGCCTGCCCCCGGGCGTTCGATCAGCTGCGGGTCACCTACGCCGGGGAGGTCGTCGGCGAGCTGCTGCCCCGCCGCGGCGGGGTGTGGGCGCAGATCAACGACGACGACTACGCCCTGCGGGTGGGCCCGATCAGCGGGCACCGCGAGCTGCGCGGGTTCAACACCGGGCTGGCGGTGTGGCTGCCCGACGGCCTGCACGAGCAGATCGACGGGCTCGGCCGGCCCGGACAGCGCGGCGACGTGGTGCTGCTCACCGGACGGGTGCTGCGCGCCGACCCGGCCGACGGCGGGGGGATCACGCTGCGCGCCGACCGGCTCGAGGTGCTGGCCCCGAGCGTGGAGGTCCCGCCCCCCCTGCACGTGCCGCAGGCCATCGTCGCCGGGTTGCTCGCCCTGGCCGCCGCCATCGTCGGCGTGCGTGCCTGGGTCCTGCCCCGCGACTGATTGCTCGCTCAGCGCTTGTCGGTGCAGCCGGCCTCCTGCGACGAGGGGCACAGCGGCTCGATCGGGCAGTCCTCGCAGCGCGGCCGGCGGGCGTCGCAGGTCCGACGCCCGTGGTGGATGAGCAGGTCGGCGACCTCGAGCCACTGCTCGCGGGGGAACAGGCGCATCAGGTCGCGTTCGATACGACGCGGGTCGTCATGCCGCGTGAAGCGCAGCCGGCGGGAGAGCCGGGCGACGTGGGTGTCGACCACGACCCCGACGTTGAGCCCGAAGCCGTTGGACAGGACCACGTTGGCGGTCTTGCGGGCCACGCCCGGCAGGGCGATCAGCTCCTGCATGGTGGCCGGGACCTCGCCCCCGTGGCGCTCGAGCAGCAGCGCGGCGGTGGCCTTGAGGTTCTTGGCCTTCTGACGGAACAGCCCCAGCGAGCCGAGCAGCTGCTCGAGCTGCTCGACCGGCGCGGCCGCGATGGCCTCCGGGCCGGGCAGGAGGCGGAACAGCACCCGGGTGACCTCGTTGACCTTGACGTCGGTGGCCTGGGCGGAGAGCAGCGTGGCCGCCAGCAGCTCGAAGCGGTCCGAGAACTCGAGCGCGATGCGAGCCTCGGGCAACGCGTCGCGGAGCAGCTCGAGGATCACCGGCGCCCGCAGCGTCTTGCCGCGGTCGCGGGTCAAGCCCTCGGGGATCGCGCTCATCGCCGGCAGGCTAGCCGGGCGGCTCGATCGGCAACCGCACCGTGAAGGTCGAGCCCTCACCGAGCAGGCTGTCGACCCGGATCGTCCCCCCGTGACGCTCGACCGCGTGGCGCACGATCGACAGTCCGAGCCCGGTGCCACCCGTCGCCCGCGACCTGGCGGTATCGACCCGGTAGAAGCGCTCGAAGATCCGGGTGAGATCCGAGCGGGGGATGCCGATACCAGCATCCACGACGGTGAGCACGCGGCTGCCATCCTCCGTGCCCAGCGTGATCTGGACCCTCCCGCCGGGGTCGCTGTACTGCAACGCGTTGCCGACGAGATTCTTGACGATGACCTCGAGGTCGCTGACTGACCCAGCCAGGTAGGCCCGGTCGGGGGCATCGAGCTCCACCTCGATGTCGTGCTCCTCGGCCAGCGGCAGCAGCTCGGCGACCACCCGCCGGACCAGTTCGGCGAGATCCACGGAGATGCGCTCCAACGGACCGGGCTCCTCGAGCCGGCGCAGGTCGAGCAGATCGTGCACGAGCTGCACGAGCCGGTCGGCCTCGTCGCCGAGCCGTTGCACCAGCGCGGCCGAACGGCCGGGGTCACGCGCGATCGTGACCTGCAGCGCCTCAGCCAGGGTCTGCAGGCTGGTCACCGGCGTCTTGAGCTCATGGGAGGCGTTGACCACGAAGTCACGGCGCAGTTCCTCGACCCGACGCTCGCGGGTCCGGTCCTCGACGATGAGCAGAACCTCCTCACCGACCAGAGAGGCGGTCGCGTGCAGAGCACGCTCGCCGTGTTCGACCTCCAGATCGACCGGTCGGCGCAGCTCACGGGCCTGCCGGACCGCGGACGCGAGCGCGGCGCTACCCACCGCCTGCACCACCGTCACGTCCCCGACGTCGACGGGGATGCGCAGCAGCCGGCGTGCCGCCTCGTTGTTCGCCCGCAACCGGCCGCCCGAGGAGAACAGCAGCGCCGGTTCGGGCAGCGCCTCGACCAGTTCGTGACGGCTCGGCAGGGTGCGCTGCGCACGCAACCCCTCACGCAACTCGTCGAGGGCGACCGCGAGCTCGGGCCCGACCGCGGCGGCTGGCACCGGCGTGTCGTGACCGGCCTGCCAGTCACGTAGGTGCGCGGCCAGCACCCGCTCCCGGCGCCGCAGCCACCAGCCGCCCCCGACAAGGACCACACCGGCGCCCATGAGGGCCAGCACCAACCCGCCGGGCCCCCCGAGCAACCAGCCCGCGAGCCACGCGCCGACGACCAACGCAGCCGCGGACCCGTCGACCACGAGCCGGTGCCGGATCACTGGTCGGTGAACCGGTAGCCGACCCCCCGGACCGTCTGGATCCGGACCGGCTGCTGGGGGTCGGCTTCGACGCGTGTGCGCAACCGCCGGATGTGCACGTCCAGGGTCTTGGTGTCTCCCACGTAGTCGTGGCCCCAGACCTCACCGATGAGCTGTCCGCGGGTCAGGACCCGGCCGGCATGCTCCATCAGGTAGGCCAGCAGCTCGAACTCCTTGGGCGGCAGCTCCACGGGCCGGCCCTCGACGAGGACCTCGTGGCGGCTGCGGTCGATCCGGACCCCGGCAGCCTCGACCGGGCCGGCCTGCCCAGTGCTGTCGACCAGCGGCGCGCGGCGCAGCACCGCCTTGATGCGCGCGACGAGCTCCCGGGTGGAGAAGGGCTTGGTGACGTAGTCGTCCGCGCCGAGTTCGAGTCCGACCACCCGGTCCACCTCGGCGTCCCGGGCCGTGAGCATGATGATCGGTACGTCCGAACGGGTCCGTACCGCCCGGCACACCTCGGTGCCCGACATCCCCGGCAACATCAGGTCGAGCAGGATGAGATCGGGTCGGTGCCGCTCGAACCCGGCCAGTGCCTCGTGCCCGTCGCGGGCCCAGAAGACGTTGAAGCCCTCGGCCTGCAGCGTCACGGCCAGGCCCTCGGCGATCGCGGGTTCGTCCTCGACCAGCAGCAGGGTGGGCATCGTCAACGACCTCCCGGCCGAGCCGGCGACCGGCTCACCGCCGGACCGGGGACCGCTCGCCGGTCACCGCGAAGGTGCCGTGCTGCGCGAACGCCACCCCATGGTCGGCGATGCGCTCGAAGTAGCGGGCGAGCAGCCCGAGCATCAGCAGATCGGCCGGGGAGTCCACCTGCTGCTCGGAGCGGGTCATCAACCCCTGGGCGATGAGGTCGACCTGCGCGTCGCGCCGATCGAGATCCGTGACCGCGAGGCCGTCGCGCAGCCGCCACGCATCCACCCCCTGACGGAACACCTCGGCCGCGCGCACGGCCAACTCCTCGACCTGCTGGCGGACCTGCAGGGGCAGCAGTCGCGCGTCGAACCGCTCGGTGGTCTCGGCCACGTGGCGCAGCAGCGCGGCGGAACGCTCCACCGCCCAGACCAGCCGGAGGATGGCCACCAGGCGGCGCAGATCACCCGACACCGGCGCCTCCCGGGCCAGCAGCAGGAACCCCTCGTCCTCCACGCGGCGGCAGCGCTGGTCGACGTCCGTGGCCATCGTGTGCGCATCCTCGACACAGCCACGGTCACCCGCCAGGAAGCTCCGGGTGATGCGCGGGAAGGACTCCGCGATCACCAGTGCGGCCCCGACCAGTTCATCGTCGACCCCATCGAGCCGCTCCTGATACTCCACCCGGATCAGCTGCTCGGGCTGGTGCAGGGGCGGCAGACGCTCCTCGGACATGATCGCGGACCCTTTCGGCGGCGGTGGCGCCGACCCCGCGGACGGGGCGGGCGGCGTGTCCGGTGCCGGCCGTTCGCGACGGTGCCCTGCGTTCCGCGGGGTGGCGACAGTGTAGTGTCCCCCCCGACCGTGAAGGAACGATGTCCCGAGGAGCGAGCTGGGTGAGCCACCGGCAACCAACGCCAGCACACCACGCACGCGACTCCGCCGACACCGGGCCGCCGTGGCCAGGTGATCGGGGCGGGCACCTGTGGGACAAGGACCGGGAGGTCGTCACCGACGATGGAGCCCGGATCCGCTACACCCTGCTCGGCGAGGACCACACGACGAACGACGTACCACCTGTGGTGCTCTGCGCCGGGTTCATGTGCCCGGACAACTTCTGGATCCACCTGGGTCCATCGCTGGCCCGCCGCCACCGGGTGGTGGTGCTGAACTACCGTGGGGTCGGTGCCTCGACCGATCCGCGCCCGCCCGGCTACCGCGGCATCAACCTGCGCGCCGAGGACTACACCATTGCACGGATCGCGGGGGACGTCGCCGCCGTGCTCGACGCCGAGGAGCTCTCCGGGGCCTTGGCCCTGGGCCACTCCATGGGCGTCGAGGTGGCGCTGCAACTGTGGCGCGACCGGCCCGACCTGGTCGCTGCGCTGTCGCTGGTCGCGGGACCCTACCGCTCACCGATGCACACCTTCTACGGCTCGGACCTCGGCAACGCGCTGTTCCCGGTCGTGCGATACGGGCTGCCGCTGGTGCCCCGGCCAGTGCAGTGGCAGGCCCGCAAGGCGTTGCTGCTCCCCATCACGATCCCGGTCGCCCGGGCCATCCGGGCGCTGGGGCCGCACACCCCCGAAGAGCACATGCGCCGCTACCGCGAGCACTTCGCCCAGGTGGATCCGATGGTGGCGCTGCGCACCGCGCAGGGGATGCACGAGTTCGACGCGACAGGGTGGCTCGGCGAGATCGACGTCCCGACCCAGATCGTGGTCGGCACCCACGACGCGTGGTGCCCGCCGAGCGTGGGCGAGGTGCTGCGCGACGCCATCCCCGATGCACGGCTCCTGATCCTCGAGGGGGCCAGCCACGCCGCACCGATCGAGTTCCCGGCCCGGATCGTGCACCACCTCGACGGGCTACTCGTGGATCGCTTCGGGCTGCCTGCGCTCACCGCCCGACAGCAGCGGCCGCCTCAGTAGCGCACCGAGGCGTACTCACGCAGCTTGGCGGTGCGGTGCCGGGCACGGATGCTGCGCACGGTGCCCGACTTGGCGCGCATCACCAGCGAATCGGTCGTCGCGCCGAGCCGGTCGAAGGTCACCCCCCGCAGCAGTTGACCACCCGTGATGCCGGTGCAGGCGATGAAGCTGTCCTCGGCCCGCACCAGGTCGTGCTCGTCGAGCACAGCCTCCACGTCGTAGCCCGCATCGAGCGCTGCCTGGCGCTCGTGATCGTCGCGCGGCCACAGCCGCCCGAGCAGCCGACCGCCCAGCGCCTTGACCGCACAGGCCGAGGCCACACCCTCGGGGGTTCCACCCACGCCGTAGAGCACGTCGACCTGGGGCCGTTCGTCCCAGGCGGCGAGCATCGCTGCGGCAACGTCGCCGTCGGTGATCAGGTGCAGGCGGGCACCGAGCTCGCGGATCCGACGCTTGGCGTCGTCGTGGCGCTCGCGATCGAGCATGACCACCGTCAACTCGCGGACCTTGCGGCCCATCGATCCGGCGACGGCACGCAGGTTGTCCTCCAGCGGCTGATCGAGATCGATGACCTCCGCCGCCTCGGCGCCCACCACGAGCTTCTCCATGTAGACACACGGCCCGGGGTCGAACATGGTTCCCGCGGGAGCTGCGGCGAACACCGCCAGAGAGCCCGGCCGACCCTCGGCCAGCAGCCGGGTGCCCTCGACCGGGTCCACGGCGATGTCGACCTGCGGCGAGCGACCGGTGCCCACCCGCTCGCCGTTGTAGAGCATCGGAGCCTCGTCCTTCTCGCCCTCCCCGATCACCACGGTGCCGTCCATCTCCACCGTGTCGAGCACCTGGCGCATGGCGTCCACCGCCGCTTGGTCCCCGGACTCCTTGTCCCCGCGTCCCTGCCAGCGAGCAGCCGCCATGGCGGCAGCCTCGGTGACCCGCACCACCTCCAGCGCGAGGTTGCGGTCGGGACGCTCGGGGTTGCGCTGAGGAACCTCGGGACTCACGTGGCCACCTGTTGTCGGGGGTGCCACCGAGCCTAGACCGCCGGCACCAGCTCGACCCAAGCCCGGACACCCCAGGCCCGAGCACCCCAGGCCCCGCAACCCCAAGCCCGGACACCACAGGCCCGGACACCACAGGCCCGGACACCACAGGCCCGGACACCACAGGCCCCGGCACCCCAGACCTCAGCGGCGCCGGGGGCGCACGGTGCGGGGCAGGTCGGCCGGCCCCTCGCCGGGCAGCCGCCCGGTCTCGGCATGCACCCGCAGCGCGTCGTTCTCGAACGCGAGTCGGTCGCGGACCCCGCCCTGCTCGTTGAACAGTTGCTTGAGGACTCGGACCGTCGCCGCGTCCCGGCCCGCCACCTGCGTCAGCCAGGCCACTGCCTCGGTCCGGGCCTGACCGTCAGCGACCAGGCGCTGGGCGAACCCGGTACGCCAGGCCTCCTCGGCGGGGACGTCGCGGCTCGAGAGCACCCAGTCCTTGGCGGTCGAGAGCCCGACCTGCCCGACGGTGCGGGCGACGCCCACCGGCACCCCGTAGATCGCGCCGGGGAACCGCAGGACCGCCCCGTGGGCCACGACCCGCAGGTCGCACGCACCCGCTGCCTCCGCGCCGCCACCGACCGCGTAGCCCTCCACTGCCGCGGCCGTGGGCAGCGGGAACAGCGTGAGCCGCTCGTAGCAGGCGGTGAACAGTTCCATGCGCCGTCGGCCCCCGTCGGGGGTGCGCTCGCGCACGTCGGCGCCGGCGGAGAAGTTTCCCCCCGACCCGGTCAGCACCAGTCCGCGCAGCCCGCCATCGTTCGCGGCTACCTCCAAGGCGTCGAGCAGGACCTCGAGCAGCGCGGTGTCCATCGCGTTGCGGGCACCGGGCCGCTGCAGGCTGAGCACACGCAGCCGGTCGTCGCCGACCGCTACGTCCTCGACGGCCACCGCACCCTGCGTCGCTGCTGCGTCAAGCTCCTGCACGAGGCTCCTCCCGGGCTGGCACCGGAGGCTACTGTCCGCCGCTAGCCTGCCGAGACCATGAGCGACGCGACCCGCCGTCGGCTCGCACAGTTGGTGCGCCGTCCCGACGCCGACCTGGCCGAGGCAGCCCTGCTGGTCTGTGCCGAGGCCGAGCCCCACCTCGACCTCGAGGTGGCGCTGCTGCGCATCGATGCCCTGGCCGACGTGCTGCGCACCGGTGGCTTCCGACCCGACCCGCCCGAGCAGGCCGCCCGGGGGCTCGCCGACCATCTCGCCGGGGAGCTCGGGTTCCGCGGGGACGTGACCAACTACCACGATCCCGACAACAGCCTGCTCACCCACGTCCTGGATCGTCGCCGGGGCCTGCCGATCACCCTCTCGATCCTCTACACCGCCGTCGGACGCCGCCTGCGGGTGCCGGCCTTCCCGATCGCGCTGCCCGGGCACGTGGTGACCGGCGTGAGTACCGAGGGAGTGCCGGTCGTGCTCGACCCATTCCATGCCGGCCGGCTGCTGGACGAGCCGGCGCTGGCCGAGCGGGTGGCGACCACGACCGGCGGTCGCCACCGCTTCCACCGCGCCATGCTGCGCCCGGCGCCGGCCGGCCAGATCGTGCGCCGGCTGCTGACCAACCTGGTGCGCGACCTCGGCACGGCCCAGCGTCACCTCGACGCGTGCTGGGCCAGCGAACTGCGACTCCTGCTCCCCGACCGGGACCCCGACGACCACCGGGTGCACGGTGAGGTCCTGGTGCGGGCCGGACGGTTCGACGCGGCCGCACGTGCCTTCGAGACCTACCTCGAACAGGCCGGCCCCGACGCACCCAACCAGACCGAGGTCCGCCGTCGTGCGCTGGCAGCCCGGGCAAGGATGAACTGACGCCGCCGACGCGACGTCAGGACGCGGGATCCACCGTCAGCGTGCCACGCATGGTGCGCTCGTGCCCGGGGACCGTGCACACGTAGGTGTAGCTACCCGGTTCCAGGGTCACGGTGCCCACGTCGCTGCGACCCGGCGAACACACCGCGACCTCCTCCCCGGTTTCCTCGATCACCAGATTGTGGTTCACCGCGTCCTCGCACACCAGGGCGATGGAGATCTCGCCCTCGGTGGCCTGCAACTCCTCGACGTCCCACTGCAGGTTGTCGCGCCCGACCACCACCAGGTCCGCGCCGGCGACCTCCTCGGAGGACACGACGGGTCCCGTGTCACGGGCGCAGGCCGCCAGCAACCAGGCGGCGAGCAGCACCACCGCCAGCGCACGCAGGCCGCCCGGACAGCAACGGGAGGTTCGGGACACCACGACCATGACAGACCTCGAGAACCGGACCTCGCAGTGTGCCCTGCCGAGTTGCGATCGCGCCAACCCGCTCGTGTGCAGGCAGGTGCGTGCGCCGGGTGCGCTGGCTGCATGCCGGAGCACGCTGGTCACTAGGCTGCTCGACGTCCGACGACCCCCGCCCACGAGGTTGCTGCTGTGTTCGAGGCCGTGCTGATCGCCAACCGTGGCGAGATCGCCATCCGTGTTGCTCGTGCGTGCCGAGAACTCGGCGTGCGAAGCGTCGCCGTGTACTCCGAGGTCGACCGCGACGCACTGCACGTGCGGCACGCCGACGAGGCCTACCTGCTCGGTCCGGCTGCACCGGCCGAGTCCTACCTGCACATCGAGCGGATCCTCGCGATCGCCGAGCAGGCGGGCGTGCAGGCCGTGCACCCCGGCTACGGATTCCTGTCCGAGAACGCCCACTTCGCCCAGGCCGTGGCCGACGCGGGGCTGGTGTTCGTCGGCCCGCCCCCCGAGGCGATCGCGCGCATGGGCGACAAGCTCTCCGCCCGGGCGGTCGCGCTGGCCGCCGGGGTACCCGTCGTACCCGGCACGCTCGAGCCCACCGAGGATCCCGAGGTGGCGGTCACGTTCGGCACCGAGTACGGCTACCCGGTCGCGGTCAAGGCGATGTTCGGTGGTGGCGGGCGGGGCATGAAGGTGGTGCGCGACGCCAAGGGCATGCGCGAGGCCCTCGAGGCCGCGCAGCGGGAGGCCAAGACCGCCTTCGGGCGGGGCGAGTGCTACCTCGAACGCTACTTGGAGCGTCCCCGCCACGTCGAGATCCAGGTCATGGCCGACCTCGACGGAACCGCCGTCTACCTCGGCGAGCGCGACTGCTCGTTGCAACGCCGGCACCAGAAGCTGGTCGAGGAGGCACCGGCGCCGGGCGTGACCCAGACCCTACGTGACGCGATGGGCACGGCCGCGGTCAAGGTCGCCCAGGAGATGGGCTACACCAACGCCGGGACCTGTGAGTTCCTGCTCGACGAGGACGGGGAGACCTTCTACTTCCTCGAGATGAACACCCGGCTGCAGGTCGAGCATCCGGTCACCGAAATGGTCACCGGCGTCGACCTCGCACAGACGCAACTCAAGGTCGCCGCCGGGGACGGGATGGGGCTGACCCAGGAGAACATCCGCCTCACCGGGCACGCCATCGAGGTGCGGATCAACGCCGAGGAACCGGCGCTGGGTTTCGTGCCGACCCCGGGGCCGATCGACCGGCTGGTCCCCCCGCTCGGTCCGTGGGTGCGCCTGGACACCGGCACCGAGTCCGGCTCGGAGGTGCCGCGCGACTACGACTCGATGATCGGCAAGCTGATCGTGTGGGGCGAGGACCGCGACGCCGCCCGTGCCCGTATGTCACGGGCGCTCGACGAACTGGTCATCGAGGGCATCCCCACCACCGTGACCTTCCACCGGCTGGCCATGAACCACCCGCAGTTCGCGGCCGGTGAGCACTCCACCAACTCCGTGGAGACCGAGTGGGACCTGTCGGTGCTCGAACCCCAGCTGCCAGCGGCCGGTACCGACCCCGCAGCAGGCCCGAGCCGTGAGGTGACCGTCGAGGTCGGCGATCGCCGCCTGCAGGTGCGGGTCTTCGGTGAGTTGGCGGTGGGCGGGGGCGGCCAGGCGCCCGCAGCCGGCGCGCCGCGGCGGAGCCGGGGCGGAGCCACCGGTGGCCGCACGGTCGCGGTCGCGGCCTCGGAGGACCTGCTCGCCCCGATGCAGGGAACGGTGGTCAAGTACGCCGTCGAGGAGGGCGCCGCGGTCGCCGCCGGCGACCTCGTCGTGGTCCTCGAGGCCATGAAGATGGAGAACAGCATCAGCGCGCACCGCGACGGCGTGGTCACCGTCCTGCACTACGAACCCGGGGACGTGGTCGAGTCGGGTGCGGTGCTCGCCCACATCGAGTCGGCCGGCGAGGCCCTCGACGAATCGGTGCTCGAAGCCGACGACTGAACCTGCCACCCGAACTTGGCGCCTGACGGCGGCCTAGCGCCGCAGCGGGTCGAGCCGCGCCATGAGCATCCGGGCGGCTTCGGCCACCGACCCGGCCATGGTCGGGTAGACGGTCATCGTCTGTGCGAGCTGGGCAACCGACAGCCGCTGCTGCACGGCCACGGCCAGCGGCTGGATCAGGTCGCTGGCCCGGGCACTGACCACCACACCACCCACGACCACTCCCGAACCGACCTGCGCGTGGACCTTCACGAAGCCGTCGGTAGAGCGGGTCATCTTGGCTCGCGGGTTGCTGCGGAAGTCCAGTCGGGCGGTCTCCACGAGCAGCCCCGCCGCGCGCGCCTCGTCCGCCGACAGGCCAACCTGCGCCACCTCGGGGTCGGTGAAGATGGTGGAGGCGACCGAGTCCCAGCGGATGGGTTGCACGGCCTGACCCAGCGCATGCCACATCGCGGTGCGCCCCTGCATCGCCGCCACCGAGGCCAGCATCACCCCCCCGGTCACGTCGCCGGCGGCGTAGACCCACGGACGGCTCGTGCGGCCCACGGTGTCCACCATGACCGCGCCTCCGGGGTCGAGCTCCACGCCGACCTCCTCGAGCCCGAGCGCGGTGGAGGTCGGCACCTGCCCGACGGTGAACAGCGCATGGCTGCCGTTGATCTGGCGGCCGTCAGCGAGCCCGACCTGCACACCCTCCTCGTGGCGGACACAGGACACCGCCCGGGCGTTGCGCAGGATCGTCATGCCACGGCGCTCGAAGACGTCCTCGATGACCTGGGCCGCATCGGGATCCTGGGTCGGCAGAATGAGATCTCGCGAGGACACCAGGGTGACCTCGGCGCCGAAACGGCGGAACGCGTGGGCGAACTCCGCGCCGGTCGCCCCGGAGCCCACCACCACGAGATGCTCGGGCACCTCGCGCAGACCGTAGACCTGCTGGCCGGTGAGCACCCGCTCGCCGTCGGGGACGAAGAAGGGCAGCACCCGGGCGGTGGAGCCGGTCGCCAGCAGCACGTGGTCGGCGACCAGTTGGTGCACGCTGCCGTCGACGACCTGCAGGCTGACCTCGTGCTCTCCGCTGATCCGCCCCCGGCCGCGGACCAGACGCACGCCGGTGGCGGCGACCCGGCGCTCGATGTCCCGTGACTGCGAGGCGCCGAGTTCCAGCACGTTGGCCGACACCCGCGGCAGGTCGACCACCGTGCGGTCGACGGCCTCGATGCCGGCCAGGCGCACCCCAAGGTCGTCGGCACGGTGCACCCAGCCCATCGCTTCGGCAGCCACGATCATGGCCTTGGACGGCACGCAGTCCCACAGCACGCTGTTGCCACCGAGGCCTTCGTCAGCGATCACGGTGACCTCGGCGCTGAGCTCGGCAGCGACCAGGGCGGCCTCGTAGCCGGCCGGGCCGCCGCCCAGGATCACGATGCGTTGCTGGGGCATCTCGACCTCCGGGTGGCGGGGCGCCCACGCTAGCGTCCACGACAACGTCCCTCGTGCGCAGGAGGCCCCCATGGACCGTCATCCCTTCCGGCTCGCGGTCGAAGCCAAAGACCTCGACGCAGCCCTCGCGCTGCTGCACGACGAGGTGGTGTTCCGCTCCCCTGCCGTGCACCATCCCTACCGGGGCAAGGCCGACGTCGCGCACCTGCTGCGGCATGCGATCGCGACCCTCGAGGGACTGACCTACGTCGACGAACTGCACGGCGAGCACAGCGTCGGGCTGGTCTTCACGGCCCGGACGGGGGATCGCGACGTCGAAGGCATCGACCACCTCACCCTCGACGACGGCGGGCGCATCACGACCTTCCGGGTCATGATCCGCCCGCTGTCGGGGTTGATCGCCGTGGCCCAGGTGATGGGCGCCCGGCTCGAGGCCGACCCGGTGCCCTCGGCACGCACCGGATCGGGCTAGCGGGCCGGCGCAGCCTGTCCCGCCGACCCGCACCCGAGAGGGACCGTCCCGCCTCCCTGCGCACGCCGCGACCGCCGCCCGCCGATGCGGCGTAGCCAGCCGGGCATGGGTGTCCGGTTGCGTACGCCGCATCATCCACGCTGGACCATCTGGCGTACCCAGGCGGTCACCCATGACCGGCTGCGTACGCCACGTGACCCGGGGGCTCCTACCCCACCGCACATCGCTCGCTGGGTGCGCACTTTAGAGCGCATAGCGCGCATTGGCGATGCCGCGGAAACGCCTGGACACGCGCGGCGCCAGCCAGATGCACCCGACGCACGAACATGGCGGCCGCCGACGGAACGGGACCCCACCAACGGCCAATCCCCTCGGCGACCGGCACCCCGCGCACCGGCCCAGCTGCCGAAGCACCACACGGGTCGGCAGCTGTCGCTCACCAACCCTGCGACCGTGCCCTCCCCACTCGCCGCTCGCCCCGCGCGCAACCCCCCCGCCGATCTGACGCACCCGACAGGTTCAGCTACGTCCGGATCCCACCGCTAGGGGCCGTGGCTACCGCCTGGCCGGCTAGAACGTGTCGCGGGGGATGTAGCCACCGAACTCGTCGCGCAGGACGTCGCAAACCTCCTGCAACGTGGCCCGGCGGCGCAGCGCCTCTCGCATCGGCGGCAGGAGGTTGGCGTCACCAGCGGCAGCCGAGCGCACCTCGTCGAGCGCCGCATCCACCCCGGCCTGGTCCCGGGCGCGCTTGACCGCGTCGATGCCGTCGATCTGGTCCTGGCGGATCGACTCGTCGATGCGCAGCAGGGTGGGCTGTGGGTCCTCGTCGAGTTGGTAGCGGTTGACCCCAACCACCACCTGCTGACCGGCGTCGACGCGCTTGGCCAGCTCGTAGGCGGCCTGCTCGATCTCGCGCTTCTGGTAGCCCTCCTCGATGGCAGCCACCGCACCCCCGAGCTCATCGATGCGATCGAGGTAGCCCTGCACCTCGGCCGCGATACGGTCGGTGAGCGACTCGATCGCGTAGGAGCCAGCGAGCGGATCCACCGTGGCGGTCACGTCGGTCTCATGGGCGATGACCTGCTGGGTGCGCAGCGCCAGACGGGCGCTGGTCTCGGTGGGCAGGGCCATGGCCTCGTCGAAGGAGTTGGTGTGCAGGCTCTGGGTGCCGCCGAGCGTTGCGGCCAGCGCCTGGATGGCGACCCGCACGAGGTTGACCTCGGCCTGCTGGGCGGTGAGCTGGACCCCGGCGGTCTGGGTGTGGAAGCGCAGCATCAACGACTTGGGGTCCTCGGCCCCGAAGCGCTCGCGCATGATCGTGGCCCAAAGCCGCCGTGCCGCGCGGAACTTGGCGACCTCCTCGAGGAGCGTGGAACGAGACACGAAGAAGAACGACAGCCGCGGAGCGAAGGCGTCCACGTGTAGCCCGGCATCAAGCGCCGCCTGCACGTAGGCGATGCCGTCCGCGAGGGTGAAGGCAACTTCCTGCGTGGGCGTCGCACCCGCCTCCCCCATGTGGTAGCCGGAAATCGAGATGGTGTTGAACCTGGGCAGGTGTTCGGCGCAGTAGCCGAAGGTGTCAGCGATGATGCGCAGCGAGGGAGCGGGCGGGTAGATGTAGGTGCCGCGGGCGATGTACTCCTTGAGCACGTCGTTCTGGATCGTGCCCCGCAGCGCGTCCGGGGCAACCCCCTGCTCCTCCCCGACGATCTGGTACATCAGCAGCAGCAGGCTCGCCGGCGCGTTGATCGTCATCGACGTCGACACCTCATCGAGCGGGATGCCGTCGAACAGCGCCTTCATGTCCTCGACGGTGTCGATGGCCACGCCGACCTTGCCGACCTCGCCGTCGGCGAGGCTGGCCGAGGAGTCGTAGCCCATCTGGGTCGGCAGGTCGAAGGCGACCGACAGCCCCGTCGTGCCCTGCGACAACAGGTACTTGTAGCGTCGGTTGGACTCGGCAGCGGTGGACATCCCCGCGTACTGCCGCATGGTCCAAGGGCGTCCCCGGTACATGTTGGGGTACACGCCCCGGGTGTAGGGGAACTCGCCCGGCGCTCCGAGCTTGGCCTCGGGGTCGAAGGCGTCGAGGTGGTCCGGTCCGTAGACCGGCTCGAACGGGAACCCGCTGACGGTGTCGTGGGAGTCGGCCATGGAGGGCACCTCGGGGCAGCTCGGCGTGTCCCAAAGGCTAGTGCCCGCCGGCCGCAGCACGAACCCGAGACGCGCCTTCGGCCGCGGTCGCCTCGAACTGCGTCACGCAGACCGCACCCGGCTCAGGCGGTGCGGCGGTTCTTGAACTTGGCCTTGCGATAGTCCTTGTTCATCATGGCGATGAAGTCGATCGAGATGCCCTTGGGGCAGGCGGCCTCGCACTCCCCCATGTTGGTGCAGGAGCCGAAGTGCTCCTCCATGACCTCGACCATCGACTCGGCCCGTTGGTAGCGCTCGGGCTGGCCCTGGGGCAGCAGGTTGAGCTGCTGCATCTTGGCCGAAGTGAACAACTGCGCTGCCCCGTTGGGGCAAGCCGCTACGCAGGCACCGCAGCCGATGCAGGCGGCGGCGTCCATCGCCAGGTCGGCGGCATCCTTCTCGATCGGGATCAGGTTGGCGTCCGGGGCTGAGCCGGTGTCCACGGTGATGTAGCCGCCAGCCTCGATGATGCGGTCGAACGCCGCGCGGTCGACCACCAAGTCCTTGACGATCGGGAAGCCGGCCGCCCGCCAGGGCTCGAGCACGATCTCGTCACCGTCGGAGAAGCTACGCATGTGCAGCTGACACGTGGCGGTCTCGGCGCGTGGGCCGTGCGCCTGACCGTTGATCATCATGCCGCAGGTGCCGCAGATGCCCTCGCGGCAGTCGTGCATGAACTCGATGGGTTCCTCGTTGTCCCCGATCAGTTCCTCGTTGACCGCGTCCAGCATCTCGAGGAACGACGAGTCGGGGCTGACGTCGGTCGCCCGGTAGGTCTCGAAGCGGCCGGGGGCATCTGGGCCGGCCTGGCGCCATACGCGGAGGGTGAGGTTCACGTCGCTCTGCTCCCTGCCGGGCCGAGTGCCGCGTGAGCGCGGCCTACCCGTCCCACGCGGCTCGTCACTTGTAGCTACGGGTGGTCAACTCGAGGGTCTCGAACTCGAGCTGCTCACGGTGCTCGGTGGGTGCTCCGCTCGCCCCGGACCACTCCCAGGCGGTCACGTGCGCGAAGTTCTCGTCGTCACGCAGTGCCTCGCCATCCTCGGTCTGATGCTCCTCGCGGAAGTGCCCGCCGCAGGACTCCTCGCGCACCAGCGCGTCGCGGCACATCAATTCCCCGAGTTCGAAGAAGTCCGCCACGCGGCCGACCTTCTCCAACGAGGAGTTGAGCGACTCGGCACCCCCGAGCACGCGCACGTCGGACTCGAACTCGGCGCGCAGCGCCGGGATCTCCGACAGCGCCTTCTCGAGCCCAGCCTTGTTGCGACCCATGCCGCAGTAGTCCCACATGATCTTGCCGAGCTCCCGGTGGAACCAGTCCACCGACCGGGTGCCCTGCACGCCGAGGTAGTGCTCCACCCGCCCACGCACCTCGGCTTCGGCCGCGTCGAACTCTCCGGCGGAGGTGTCGACCTTGGGCTGGCCGAGCATCGGCGCGAGGTAGTCACCGATCGTGTAGGGCAGCACGAAGTAGCCGTCGGCCAGTCCCTGCATCAGCGCCGAGGCGCCGAGCCGGTTGGCGCCGTGGTCGGAGTAGTTGGCCTCTCCGATCGAGAACAGCCCCGGGATCGTGGTCTGCAGGTGGTAGTCGACCCACAGCCCGCCCATGGTGTAGTGCGGGGCGGGGTAGATGCGCATCGGGATCTGGTAGGCGTCTTCCCCGGTGATCGAGGCATACATGTCGAACAGGTTGCCGTACTTGGCGGCGACGGCATCGCGACCGAGCCGTGCGATGGCGTCGGCGAAGTCGAGGTAGACCCCGTTCTTGAGCGGGCCCACTCCCTGCCCGCGGTCGACGGAGACCTTGGCGGCGCGCGAGGAGATGTCGCGCGGTGCGAGGTTGCCATACGACGGGTACTTGCGCTCGAGGTAGTAGTCGCGGTCCTCCTCGGGGATCTGGGCCACGGGGCGCGACTCGTCGGGGTCCTTGGGCACCCAGATCCGTCCGTCGTTGCGCAGCGACTCCGACATCAGCGTCAGCTTGGACTGGAACTCGTCGGAGGACGGAATCGCGGTCGGGTGGATCTGGGTGTAGCAGGGGTTGGCGAAGAATGCGCCCTTGCGGTGCGCACGCCAGGCCGCGGTGGCGTTGGAGGTCATCGCCATGGTCGACAGGTAGAAGACGTTGGCGTACCCGCCGGTGCCCAGCACCACGGCGTGGGCCGAGTGCCGCTCGATCCGCCCGGTGATCAAGTCCCGGGTGATGATGCCCACCGCTCGGCCGTCAGCGACGACCAGTTCGAGCATCTCGGCGTTGGTGTGCAGCTCGACGGTGCCGGCTTTCACCTGCCGGGCCAGTGCCTGGTAGGCACCGAGCAGCAGTTGCTGGCCGGTCTGCCCGCGGGCGTAGAAGGTGCGCCGCACCTGCGCGCCACCGAACGAGCGGTTGTCGAGCAGCCCGCCGTACTCGCGGGCGAAGGGCACGCCTTGGGCGACACACTGGTCGATGATGTGATTGGACACCTCGGCCAGGCGGTAGACGTTGGCCTCCCGCGACCGGTAGTCGCCCCCCTTGACCGTGTCGTAGAACAGCCGGTAGATGCTGTCGCCCTCGCCGTGGTAGTCCTTGGCGGCGTTGATGCCGCCCTGCGCGGAGATCGAGTGCGCCCGGCGGGCGGAGTCATGGTAGGTGAAGGCCTTGACGCGGTAGCCGAGCTCCCCGAGCGTGGCCGCCGCAGACGCCCCGGCCAGCCCGGTGCCGACCACGATGATCTCGAACTTGCGCTTGTTGTTGGGCGCCACCAGCTTCATGTCGAACTTGTGGTGCTCCCACTTGGTCTCGATCGGACCGGAGGGGACCTTGGCGTCCAGGACGGTCATGCGCTGCTCCCTTGCCTACTGAGGGCTTCGTCGTCACGGTCGGGCCGGGATCGGTCAGCTGATCAGACCGACCTGCACGGCGATCGGGAAGGACAGGTTGCCGCCCACCACCACCACCGTGAAGGCGATGGCCAGGGAACGACGCCAGGCGTTGAAGCGGCGGTTGGTCCAGCCCATCGACTGGAACAGGCTCCAGAACCCGTGGTAGAGGTGCACGCCCAGCGCGAGGTTGGCCACGAGGTAGAAGGCGGCCACCGCCGGGACCGAGAAGCTCGCGATGACCTTCTCGTAGGGAGTGGCGCCGGCCGCAGCCGGGTTGGCCCAGCCCCAGGTCAGGTCGGCGAGGTGGTAGACGAGGAACAGCAGCACGATCACGCCCGTCCACCGCATGGTGCGGGCCGCGAAGTCGGCCACCACGTAGTCGCGCTTGCCCCGGTAGGACTCCGGGCGGGCGCGGCGGTTCATGATCGTAAGCTGGTAGGCGGCCACCACGTGGCCGACGAGCGCGAGGATCAGCACCAACCGCAGGATGTTGAGCACCGCCGACTGCGGGGCGATCGGGTAGAGCAGCTCACGCAGGAACTCGGCGTAGCGGTTGAAGTCCTCCGGGCTCTGGTAGAGCTTGAGGTTGCCGACCATGTGCGCGAACACATAGCCGAGCCCGACGATGCCGGTGATCGCCATGACGTACTTCTTGCCCAGCGCGGAGCGGTACAACTCGACGAGGAAGGGGGTCCGCTTGGTGCTGGCCGGCTGCGAGGTGGAGGTCGCCATCGGGGCCGTTGTCTCCTCGGTCGGTCGGGGCCGGCGGGAGCTCACCGGGCGATTGCGAGCCTACCAACCCCGCCCTTCGGGCACGATGCCGACATCGAGCATTCCCATCGCCTGCTTGGCCCGCGCAAGCGTCGGTGCGGCGACCTCGCGGGCACGCGACGCACCCGCGGCCAACGTGCGCGCCACCTCGGCGGGGTCGGCGGCGAGCTCGGCGTGGCGCTGCTGCACCGGGCGAAGCAACTCGACCACCGCCTCGGCGACCGCGGCCTTGAAGGAGCCGTAGCCGTGCCCGTCGTGCTCGGCGGCCAACTCGTCGATGCGGCGGCCGGTCGCCGCGCCAAGGATCTCGAGCAGGTTCGACACGCCGGGCTTGGCGTCACGGTCGTAGCGGATGTCGGTGGCGGAGTCGGTGACGGCGGCGCGGATCTTCTTGACGATACGCCCCGGGTCGTCGAGCAGCGAGATCACACCCTTGTCCGACGAGGTCGACTTGGACATCTTGTTGGTGGGCTCCTGCAGGTCCATCACGCGTGCGGCGGCCGGAGGGTGGATGGCGCGGGGCAGGGTGAACACCGGGTCGTCGGGCGCGAAGCGGTGGTTGAAACGCTGGCCGAGGTCGCGCGCGAGCTCGATGTGGTGACGCTGGTCCTCGCCCACCGGCACCTCGTCGGCGTGGTAGAGCAGGATGTCGGCACTCTGCAGCACCGGATAGTCGAACAACCCGACACTGACCGACTCGCCCTTGCCGGCCGACTTGTCCTTGAACTGGGGCATCTTGCGCAGCTCACCGAAGCCGGCGATGCAGTTGAGCAGCCAGGTGCACTCCGCATGCTCGTGCACCTGTGACTGCACGAACAGGATCGAGCGCTGCGGGTCGACCCCGACCGCCAGCAGGGTGGTGGCAGCGCTCAGCGTGCGCTGGCGAAGCGTCGCGGGGTCGTGCTCGGCCGGGCTGGTCATCGCGTGCAGGTCGACCACGCAGTAGACGCACTCAGCCCGCTCCTGCATCGCGACCCAGTTGACCAGCGCCCCGAGGTAGTTGCCCAGGTGAAGGTCACCGGAGGGCTGGATGCCGGAGAACACGCGGGTCACGTCGGGCCTCGAGTCGTCGCGGTGGGTCGGCCGGCCGCGGAAGGTAGCGCCGCGCCCGCACCTCGGCGCCGCGGTGCGTCGGCCTGGGGTCGGGTGACCTGGTCGAACCTGACCAGGGTGTCGCACAGCCGCGAGAGGCGGCACCTGGTGGTCTCATCCTCGAGACCGTCGCGGTCGTCGTGCATCGAGCACGCACGGGCTCAGAGTCCGGCTCGCCGTGGGCGGGCCGGACCGTGTCCTCGGCCGGTGCGCGGACCAATGCGCTGTGGGCCCGCGACCTCGGTGACGCCCCCGCCGCCACGCACCACCCGCCGCACCACCCGCCGTGTGGTCCCTGCACGCTGACCGGGCCGAGCTTGGGGCGACGGATCGGGCCACTCGGGGCTCATGCGCACACGTGCACCAGATCGGCGGGAGTGGCCGGGTGGTGGCCTGCTGGCCTACAGCATGTCCTCGACGGCCGCGCGTTCCTGTTGGAGCTCAGCCACCGTCGCCTCGATCTTGGACTGGGTGAACGCCGACAGCTCGAGCCCCTCGACGATCTGGTAGCCACCGACCCCATCGGTCGCGACCGGGAATCCCGAGATGATGCCCTCGGGGATGCCATACGAGCCGTCGGAGGGCACGGCCATCGACACCCAGTCGCCTTCGGCGGTGGGCCGCCCGCCGCACCAGCTGGCCACGTGGTCGACCAGGGCGTTGGCCGCGGATGCCGCCGAGGAGGCGCCGCGGGCGTCGATGATGGCCTTGCCGCGCTGCTGGACCGTGGTCAGGAACTCGCCCTCGATCCACGCCCGGTCGGTGATGACCTCGTTGGCCGGCCGACCGTCGATGCGGGCGTTGTCGACGTCGGGCACCATCGTGGGCGAGTGGTTGCCCCACACCGCGAGGTTGGTCACCTGCGCGACCGGCACCCCGGCCTTGGTCGCCAGCTGGCTCTTGGCCCGGTTCTCGTCGAGGCGGACCATGGCGGTGAAGCGCTCAGCAGGCACTCCCTCGGCGTTGGCGGCAGCGATCAGCGCGTTGGTGTTGGCCGGGTTGCCGACCACGGCAACCTTGACGTCGTCGGCAGCCGCGGCGGCGATCGCCGCACCCTGGCCGGTGAAGATGCGGCCGTTGTCCTTGAGCAGGTCAGCGCGCTCCATCCCGGGGCCACGGGGCTTGGCGCCCACCAGGCACACGACGTTGGAGCCGGCGAACGCGGTCTCGGCCGCGTCGCTGAGGTCGATGCCGCTGAGCAGCGGGAACGCGCAGTCGTCGAGCTCCATCGCCACCCCTTCGAGGGCCGGCAGCGCCGGGGTGATCTCCAGCAACTGCAGGTGCACGGGGGTGTCGGGGCCGAACATCTGCCCGGACGCGATCCGGAACACGAGCGCGTAGCCGATCTGGCCGGCAGCTCCGGTCACCGCGACACGGACGGGGGTGGTCATGGCAGGGCTCCTCGGGACGTACGTGGAAGGGTTGCCGGCAGCCTAACGGGACGGCCAGCGCGACGGGCAGTCCAGCGCACGTGCCCTACCCTGTCCGACGCAGGGAGGTGCGAGGTGGGAGTGCTCGACCGCGCGTTCGCCGCCGTCTACGACCCGGTGCTCGCCAACGCTGAACGTGCCGGGCTCGGCGCCAAGCGCCGCGAGCTGCTCTCTCCCCTGCGCGGACACGTCGTCGAGATCGGGGCCGGGACCGGCGCCAACCTGCCGCACCTGGGCGGGGGTGTCGAGCACCTGACCCTCCTGGAGCCGACCCCGGAGATGGCCGAACGGCTCCGCGTGCGGGCGAGCAGGGCCGCGAGCAACGGCACCCGCGTCGAGGTGCTCGAGGCACCGGCCGAGGCGCTGCCGGTCGGCGACGGTCAGGTCGATGCGGTGGTCTCGACCCTGGTGCTGTGTTCGGTCGACGACCTCGCAGGGTCCCTGGCCGAGATCCGGCGGGTGCTGCGCCCCGGGGGTCGACTGGTACTGCTCGAGCACGTCGCCGCCAGGGGGCGCGCTCACCGGGTCCAGCGCCTGCTCGAGCCGGCCTGGCGGGTCGCGGCACGGGGCTGCCACCTCACCCGCGACACCGGGGCCGCGCTGGTCGACGCCGGCTTCGACACCGCGGGCATTGCGCCGTGGCGGCTGCCGGCCGGCGGTCCGACGGGCGCAGCAATCGCCGGCAGCGCCTGGCTCCGCGCCAGATCAGCGCCGGGGTAGGCCCCGGCGCACCCGCGCCGCCTCCAGCGTGTTCTGCAGCAGCATGGTGACCGTCATCGGCCCCACGCCCCCCGGCACGGGCGTGATCGCCCCAGCCACCTCCGCGACCGCGGCGAAGTCGACGTCGCCGACCAGCGAGCCGTCCTCGTCGCGGTTGGTGCCCACGTCGATCACGGTGGCGCCCGGCTTGACCATGTCGGCGGTCACCAGCCGGCGCACGCCGACCGCGGCGACCAGCACGTCGGCACGGCGGCACACCTCAGGCAGATCCCGGGTGCGCGAGTGGGCCAGGGTGACCGTGGCATCGCGGCCCTTGAGAGTGAGCATCACCGACAGGGGCCGGCCAACCAGATTGGAGCGTCCGACGATCACCACCTCGCTGCCCGCCACCTCGACACCGGCGTGCTCGAGCAGTTCGAGCACGCCGTAGGGCGTGCAGGACAGGAAGGTGGGGTCGCCGATGGCCAGCCGGCCGGCGGTGTAGGGGTTGAGGGCGTCGACGTCCTTGGCGGGAGCGATGAGCTCCTGAACACGGCGCGCATCGAGGTGATCGGGCAGCGGCAACTGGACGAGGATGCCGTCGATGGCGTCGTCGTCGTTGAGGGCGCGAACGACGTCTTCCAGGTCCTCCTGGCCGGTCGTCTCCGGCAGCACGACCTGGTGCGAGTGCAGCCCAACTGCCTCCGAAGCCCGGTGCTTCATGCCCACGTAGACCTTCGAGGCGGGGTCCTCGCCTACGATCACGGCGGCCAGCCCGGGCCGAACCCCGTGCTCGGCGCGCAGTCGGGCGACGTCCTCGGCGATGCGCGCGCGGACCTGCTGGGCCAGCGCCTTGCCGTCGATCAGGCGTGCGGTCACATCAAGCTCCTCAGTGGCGGAAGTGGCGGCGGCCGGTCAGCACCATCGCGATGCCATGCTCGTCGGCGGCGGCGATGACCTCCTCGTCGCGCACCGATCCGCCGGGCTGCACGATCGCGACCACCCCCGCCGCGACCGCCGCATCCGGCCCATCGCGGAAGGGGAAGAACGCGTCGCTGGCCAGCACCGACCGCTGCTGGCGGCCCTGCGAGCGTTCGACGGCCAACCGCACGCTGTCGACCCGGCTCATCTGACCCGCGCCGGCGCCGATCAACTGCCGATCCTTGACCAGCACGATCGCGTTGGAGGTGGTGTGCTTGGCGGCGACCCAGGCGATCCGGAGGTCGGCGAGGACCGCATCGGACGGGGCGGTGCGGGTGACCACCCGCCAGTCGTCCCACGGCTCGGGCTGGGTGTCGCCCTCCTGCACGAGCACACCGCCGGCGATGCTGCGCAGCGTGAGGCCGAGGTCGCCAGTGGCGAGATCGGGCTGCTCGAGCACCCGCAGGTTGGTCTTGGAGGCCAGCAGGTCGTAGGCCTCGTCGTCGTAGCCGGGAGCGATCACGACCTCGGTGAACACCTCGAGGATGCGCCGGGCTGTGGGCGCGTCGATCGGACGGTTGGCGGCCACGATCCCTCCGAAGGCACTGACGGGATCACCCTCCAGCGCCCGCTCATAGGCCCGTTCGAGCCGGTCGTCGAGCGCGAAACCCGACGGGTTCTTGTGCTTGATGATGGCAACGGCGGGATCTTGGACGTCGAGCACCAGCCCCCAGGCCGCATCCGCGTCCAGCAGGTTGTTGTACGACAGCGGTTTGCCGTGCCGCTGGCGGGCACCGGCCACGCCACCCGAGGTCCCGGAGGTACGCCGTCGGTACAGCGCCGCCCGCTGATGGGGGTTCTCGCCGTAGCGAAGGGGGACCTCGCGGGGCAGCACGAGGTCCAGCTGCTCGGGCAGCAGCTCGTCGCGGGCGAACCAGGCCGACACCGCGGCGTCGTAGCGGGCGGTGTGCGCGAACGCGGTGCGGGCCAGCTCCCGGCGGGTGGCCTCGGCCAGGCCCCCGTAGGCCTGCAGGTCGGCCAGCACCCGCGCGTAGTCGCCGGGATCGACGACCACGCCCACCGAGCCGTGGTTCTTGGCGGCCGCCCGGATCATGGTCGGCCCGCCGATGTCGATCATCTCGATCACGTCGACCTCGTCGGCTCCGGCCTCGACCGTGGCCGCGAACGGGTAGAGGTTGACCACCACCAGATCGATCGGCGCGATCCCCAACTGCTCGAGCTCGGCGAGGTGTCCGGGATCGTCGCGGTCGGCGAGGATGCCGGCGTGGACCACCGGATGCAGGGTCTTGACCCGTCCGCCGAGGCATTCGGGGAACCCGGTCACCTCGGCCACCTCGGTGACCGGCACGCCGGCCTCGGCCAGGACCTTGGCGGTGGAGCCGGTGGACAGCACCTGCACGCCGTGTTCGACGAGCGCGGCAGCGAACGGCGCCAAGCCCTGCTTGTCGGTACAGCTGAGCAGCGCACGGCGCAGGGGCCGGTGGCCAGGGTCGGTGGTCGTGGTCACGGCAGCTCCTCGGGCAGGACGTGCACGGTCCGGCCCTCGATGCGCAGCCGGTCCCGACACAGCAGCTTGACGCAGGCGGGCAGCAGCTCATGCTCGACGGCCTTGATCCGGGTGTGCAGCGAGGCCTCGGTGTCGTCGGGCGCGACCGGAACGCAGGTCTGGGCGACGATCGGACCGTTGTCCACCTGCTCGTCGACCAGGTGCACGGTGGCCCCGGTCACCTTCACGCCGTACGCGAGCGCATCCCGCACGGCGTGGGCGCCCCGGAAGGCGGGCAGTAGCGACGGGTGGGTGTTGAGCACCCGGTCGGGCCAGTTGCGCAGGAAGCGCTCGGAGAGCACGCGCATGAAGCCGGCGAGGACCACGACGTCGGGAGCGTGGGTAGCCACCGTCGCGGTCAGTGCCACCTCCCAGGCCGCCCGGTCCGGGTGGTCGGCCAGCGGCACGGCCGCGACGGGCAGATCACGTCGACGGGCCTGCTCGAGACCTCCGGCCGTCGGCTGATCGCTGACAACCACGACCACCTCGCCGCCGAACGCAGGGTCGGCGGCGATCGCCTCGAGCAGGGCCACGAGGTTGGTCCCCGAGCCCGAGACCAGCACCGCGATCCGGCGCATCGATGGCACGCTGGCGGGCACCTCTGGCTCCTGGGGGCACGTCCGTGGATGGGCTTCGAACCGCCGATGCTAGTGCCTGGCCGGCCCCCTCCCCGCCCGCCCGTACGGACTGCCGACACCGGCCGCACCTGCCCGCCGGCGCGGCCCCGACCCGCCAGCACCCGCAATCCTCCCGGCGTGGCGTACCCAAGCGGACATCCGTGACCGGATGGGTACGCCGCATCCTCCACGCTGGTCCACGTGGCGTACCCAAGCGGACACCCGTGACCGGATGGGTACGCCGCATCGCCGAGCCGCTCCCGGCCCACCTCGCTACGGACGCCCAACGCACGACCAGCCACGCACTGCGCACGCAGGCGCTTCCGCGGAAGCGCCCGGGAGCGCCCAACGCCCCCGGCGAGCAGCAAACGCCCGCCAGCCACCTCCACTACCGCAAGCAGCCGCCCCCGACCGGCCGGGCAGGACCCGCCACCACCCGTGCCGGGCACCCACGGTTGTCCACCGGACAGCCGTCGGAGGTACGGGGACCCACCTCCCCCGCCCGCTAGTCTCCCGCCGTCCCTTCGGAGGCCGTCATCGGCCGAGGTCACCCATGCCCGCACCCTCCGCTCCGGCCTCCCGCCTCGCCCGGGTCCTGCCACTCGTCCTGGCGGCGGGCCTGGCCCTCACGCTGGTTCCCCTGGGGTCACTGCACCCGGCGGCGCACACGGTGGCCTGGGCCGAGCCGTCCTCGCAGGAACTGCGCGAACAGGCCCGGACCGCCCAGGAGCGCCTCGACGAACTCGAGGAGGCGCAGAGCCTCGCGGTCGAGCGCTACCTGCAGGCCGAGGAGGCGGCGCAGGCCGTGCAGGCACGGATCGAGGAGATCGAGGCCGAGCTCCGGGCCCTGGACGTCGACCTCGACACGCTGACCGTGTCCACCAACGACCACGTGCGCCGAATGCACGTGCACGGCCCGACCCTGGAGCTGTCGCTGGTGTTCATCGCTGGCGACCTCAACGACGCCAGCGCCCGCGCCGCCACGCTGCGGCGGATCCTGGCCAGCCAGCAGGTCGACCTGGCATCGCTCGAGGCGACGCGCGTCACCGTCGCCGCGCTCGAGGCCGAGCTGCGCGATCGTCACGAAGCCGCCGCCGCCAGTGTCGCCACCCTCGCCGAGCGGCGCGACGAGGTCGAGGCCACCATCCAGGCCCAGCAGGCCGAGATCGCCGAGCTCGAGGAGCGCATCGCGGCCGCCGTCGCCCGCGAGGAGGAGGAGCGCCGGCGGCGTGAGCAGGAGCGCCTGCGCCGCGAGGCCGAGGAGCGCCGTCGGGCCGAGCAGGAGGCCGCCCGGCAGGCCGCCGCAGCCGCCAACAGCAGCAACGGAGGCAGCAGCAGCAGCAGCTCCGGCGGCAGCAGCAGCTCCGGC
>SLLJ01000182.1 GCA_007134165.1 Nitriliruptoraceae bacterium
CACAACCGGCCTCGTGGGACACGACCATCGGATGTGACACGCAGCCGTCAACACCGTTCGCACGGCACCACGACCGGCACACCACCGGCCGTCAACAGAAGTTGAAACATCAGGAACGGTGAGGCAACCGACCTCACGGCTCGTCCGGTCCGGCCCCTGGATGCCTGCGGTAGGGGCTGGCCTCGGCGACCGCCAGGTGGAAGCGCCAGAGCCGATCAGCGGCCCGTCGCACCCCAACGCGGGGGGTGCACACCACCTCGGCGTCGTGCACGACACCGTCGTCACCGAGCCACAGGCCAGCACCGGCGCGGGTCAGGTCCGACGCGTCGTGGCGGGGACCGTCCACGTCCAGCCCAGCCGTCAACCGGCCGGGACCGCGCAGAAGGTCCGCGGTGCGCGCGCCGGCCGGACGCCGTGAGCGCACCACCGCCTCGCCGTACAGCACCCGTGCCGCGCGCAGCAGCACGGCCGCACCCTGGCCCTCGGGCTCCACCGCTACGTTCAGGCACCAGTGCATCCCGTAAATGCGGTAGACGTAGGCCGTCCCCGGGGACCGGAACATCGAGTCGTTGGCGGCGGTCCGGCCTCGGGCGGAGTGACTGGCCGGATCGGTCTGCCGGTAGGCCTCGGTCTCCACGATCCGCGCCACGATGGTCTCCGAGGTGGCTTCACGCACCACCAGTGCACCCAGCAGGTGCCGCGCGGCCCGCGGAGCCTCCTCGGCGAGCAGGCCGGGGTCCAGTACGTCGACCTCGGCGAGGGTCATGCCGTGCGCACCTGCTCGACCCAGGCCAGGAACTGCGAGGTCGGCCAGCTGTTGGCCACCCCGGACACCGGCAGCCCGGCACGGCGGGCCTGCGCAACCCCGAAGCGCGCACGGTCGAGATCCGCGGCCGCATGGGCGTCGGTGGAGATCACGAACCGCACGCCGCGACGGTGGCCTTCGCGGATCACACCGACCGGCGCGTCCAGCCGCTGCAGGCTGGCGTTGATCTCGATCGCGGTCCCCGTCTCGACCGCCGCATCCAGCACGGCATCAAGGTCCAGTTCGATCCCCGGGCGGCGCCCGACCAGCCGCCCCGTGAGATGACCGATCGCGGTCACCGACGGCTCACGCATCGCGGCCACGATCCGGTCGGTCTGCTCGCGCACCCCCCGCCCGAAGTGTGAGTGCACGCTGGCGACCAACCAGTCGAAGCCGGCGAGGAACTCGGGGTCGTAGTCCAAGTCACCATCCAGCCCGATGTTGAGTTCCGCGCCGTGCAGCAACCGGATGTCGCCGCGGCGCTGCTCGAGCTTACGCAGCTCGCGGCGCTGTTCGAGCATGTCCTGACGTGACACGCCGTTGATCCGCAGGTCCTCGGCGTGGTCGGTGATCGCGAGGTACTCGAGCCCGCGGTCGTACGCAGCCTCGACGAGCACTTCGAGCGAGTCACGCCCGTCCCCGGAGCGGTCGGTGTGGTCGTGCAGGTCGCCGCGTAGGTCGGCGACCTCCGGCAGCCGCGGCAGTTCGTGCGCGTCAGCTGCCTCGAGCTCGCCGTCGTCCTCGCGCAGCTCCGGAGGGATCCAGGGCAGGTCCAGCGCCCCGTACACCTCCTGTTCGGTGCGTGAGGCGACAACCTGCTCGTCGTGCTGACGCACCAACGCATACTCGTTGAGCGAGAGCTCGCGCTCCAACGCCCGCTGTCGCAGGCGGATGTTGTGAGCCTTGGAGCCGGTGAAGTACACCAGTGCCGCCCCGAAGCTGTCCGGAGTCACCACGCGCAGATCGAGCTGGACACCGTCGCGGGTCACCACGGAGGTCTTGGTCGGTCCCGACCCCAGCGTGCGGTCGACCTCGGGTAGGGTCAGCACGGCGTCGTGGACGGGGCCAGGGTCGTCACTGGCGACGAGCACGTCGACGTCGCCGATGTCCTCCCGGAACCGACGCACGCTGCCCCCGAGGGCAGCATCGACCACGCCTGGCACCTCGCGGACGGCCGCGAGCAGGCGCTCGGCCACCGGCAGTGCGTCGGCCAGCGGCACCCGACGGTCCTTGGAGCCGAGCCCGAGCTGCTCGACCGCCTCCCGCAGCTTCTGTGCACGGCGCTCACCCATCCCGGGCAGCTCGGCGACGCGGCCCTCGTCGAGCGCGACCACGAGGCCTTCCACCTCCCGTACCCCGAGCTCGGCGTCGAGCAGCGCGACCGTCTTTGGTCCCAGCCCCGGGACCTTCAGCAGCGCGAGCTGCCCCGGCGGATGCTGCTCGCGCAGCTGCTCGAGCCGCTCGATGCGGCCGGTGTCGAGGTACTCACGGATCCTCCCCGCGATGCTCGTCCCAATGCCCTTGACGGCCGCGAGCTGCTTCGCGCTGAGGTCCGCGACCTCACCTTCGAGGCCCTGCACCGCCCGGTGCGCATTCTGGTAGGCGCGCACTCGGAAGCTGTCGGGCCGACCCTCGTCAAGCATCGTGAGCGCAGCCAACTCCTCGAGCAGCCGCGCGACCTCCTCGTTGCTCGTTCCCACGGGCCGTATCCGCTCGTCGGTGCCCTCAGGCTACTGGGCTGTTGTCAACCCCTGACGGCGGCCGGTGGCCGGCGTTGGTCGCCGCGACGCGCCGGGCCCGCGCCAGCTGCGCACGCACCGCCGCGGTCGCGGTGCCGTTGACCCCGTCGCGGCGATCGATCGCCTCCTGCGCGTCGAATCGTCGTGCCACCTCGGCGTCAAGGGACGGATGCAGCGCAGCGAGCTGCTCGGGATCCAGCCCGTCGAGATCGACTCCCAGCTGCTCCGCATACCGCACGACCTGGCCGACCAGCTCGTGGGCCTCGCGGAAGGGCAGCCCGCGCACGACCAGTTCCTCGGCGAGGTCGGTGGCCAGGGCGTAGTCCCCGACTGCTGCGGCCCGGAGCCGATCTCGGTCGAACTCGAGGCTTGCAACCGTCCCGGTGATCGCGGGCAGAACCACCTGCAGCGTGCGCACGGCGTCGAACACCGGCTCCTTGTCCTCCTGCAGGTCGCGGTCGTAGGCCAGCGGCAGCGCCTTGACGGTGGTCAGCAGGGCGACCAAGTCACCGATGACACGACCGGCCTTGCCTCGGACCAGCTCGGCGGTGTCGGGGTTGCGCTTCTGGGGCATGATCGAGGAGCCCGTGGAGAACGCGTCACCGACCCGTGCGACGCCGAACTCCGCGGTGGCCCACAGCACGATCTCCTCCCCGAGCCGCGACAGCGTCACGGCCAAGATCGCACAGGCCGACAGCACCTCCAGGGCGAAGTCGCGGGAGGCCACGGCATCGATGGAGTTCTCGCAGACCCGGGCGAAGCCGAGCTCACGGGCGTAGCGCTCGGGATCGAGGCCGAGGGTCTGGCCGGCCAGCGCCCCCGACCCGAGCGTCGAGGAATCGAGCCTCGACCGAGCATCCCGCAGCCTGCCGGCGTCCCGCTCCAGCATCCAGACATAGGCCAGCAGATGGTGGGAGAGCAGCACCGGCTGCCCACGCTGGAGGTGGGTGTAGCCCGGGGCGTGCCAGTCGAGGTGCGTCTCGGCCTGGGTCACGAACGCCGACTGCAGCGCGCCTACGCGCACCACCAGATCGTCGCAGGCCTCGCGGCACCACAGCCGCAGGTCGCTGGCGATCTGGTCGTTGCGGGAACGACCTGCCCGCAGCTTGCCACCGAGTGCCCCGAGCTGCTCCACCAACCAGCGCTCGATCGCCCCGTGCACGTCCTCGTCGGTCGGCGACCACGGGAAGGTATCCGCGGCGAACAACTCGGCGACCCGGTCGATGGCCGCAAGCAGCGTGGCGAGCTCCGCATCGTCGAGCACCCCGATACGGGTCAGCTCACGGGCATGGGCACGTGACCCGTCGAGATCCTGGCGCCAGAGGTACCGATCGACGTGCGTGGACACCCCCAGGGCCCAGGCCGCCTCATCGGGACCGGCCGTGAAGCGCCCACCCCAGAGCCGACCCCCGTCGAGGGCCGGCTGGGTCTCGTCCTGCGGCGGTCGACGCACTTCTCCCCCCACGGATCGCGGTCCCGCCACGGTAGCCGCGAGCCGACCCGGGTCCGTGCAGCATCGGAACGCAGGCCCGGTGCGCCTACAGTCACCTCGTACGAACGGAGTTCGGCAGCGTGGTCGAGTCCGACCGGTATCAGGCAAGGGCGCTGCCGGCGGCAGCGCTGCTCACCTACGTAGCCGTCGAGGTGCTGCGGGTGTGGCTGCCCGCCATCTGGATCCTGCCCGGCGGCCGGGACGCCCCGCTGTGGGTGCCCACGGGCCTGGCACTGCTGGTCCTGATCGCACCCGCGATCGTGCTGCTGCCGCTGTGGCGGGGCTGGTCGCGCACGGCCTGGAGCGTGGCGCTACTGCTGACCGTCCTGGGACGCCTGGCCCTGGCCTGGCCGCTGGACGGGACCCTACGACTGGTGATCGCGAGCGCGACCCTGGCCGGCGCTATCGGTGGGCTCGCGGTCCTGGCCGGCGGGAGGCTGCCTTCGGTGGGTCTCCTCGGGGTGCTGCTGGGCCTCACCGCCAACGTGATCGTCCACCTCGGGTTGCGCACCCACGACGTGCTGTGGCGCAGCGACCCCGTCGCCCTGCTGCTGACCGGCACCGTGGTGCTGGCCACGCTCGCCGGCGGCCTGCGACTGCGCCGGGAGATCCGCGGATCGGGCCCCGACCCCGCAGGTGCGGCCTGGCCGTGGCTGCTGACGGCACCGGCGCTGCTGCTGGTGGGCGTGCTCAGCGGCGTCCCGGGCCGCACGGCCGTCGCCGTCGGCTGGAGCGTCGCGCTCACCGCCGGCGTGCTCGGGTCCGCCCATGTGTTGGGCGCGCTTCTCGCTGTGGCCGCTCCCCGGCTCGGCCGAGGGCGCCTCGGTGCGCTCGGCGGGGTGCTGGTCATCGTCGGAACCGCCGGGGCACTGCGCCCCGAGGGGCCGGCGGCCGTGGCCGCCCAGGCGCTGCTCGCGGTCGGGGTCGGGGCCGTCATCGGGGCGGCCGCGGCGACCGTGCTGACTGGAGCCCCACCGGACACCTTGCCCGCGTCGCTGCGACGGGCAGCGGCATGCGTCGGCGCCTGGACACTGCTCGGTCTGGCCTTGATCCTCTACTACGGCGCTTACCAGGTGGCTCTGCCCCTGCCCAACCGGACGCTGCTGCTGGTGGCCGCGCTGGGTCTGGGGCTGGCGGGAGCGCAGGTCTGGCGGGCACAGCGGCTGCGCACCGGCACGATCGCTGCGGCCGACGGCCGGCGGCTTAGCCTGGGGACCGCGGGCACAATCGCGGGGCTCGGAGTCGTCGCCGCACTCGCCGCTGCGGCCGGGCCCGCGGTGCCGTCACCGGCCCCGGACACCGAGCAGAGCGTCACCGTCGCTCTGCTCAACCTGCGTCTGGGCTTCGACCCCTCGGGGCGCTTTGCGCTCCGCGAGGTCCTCGAGGTGCTCGACGAAGCCGACCCGGACGTGGTCGTGCTCAACGAGATCAACCGTGGCTGGCTGCTCACCGGCGGCCACGACCTGGTGCGGTTGCTCGGCGACGAACTGGGGCTCACCACCGTCTTCGCCCCCGCGGCCGACGAGCTCATGGGCAACGCGGTGCTGACCCGCTACCCGATCGAGGAGGCGAGCATCGAGCGCCTGCCCCGGGGCAACGCCACCATGGCCCGCAGCCAGGCGGCGCTGCTGCTGCGTTGGACCGACGACCAGCAGCTGGGCGTGATCGCCACGCACCTGAGCCTACCGGGCGGCCCCGACGACGGAACCCAGATCGCCCAGGCCCGGGCCGTGGCGGCGATGGTCGCCCGGCTGCGCGACCGGCACGTACCCGTGGTGGTCGCCGGAACGCTCAACGCCACCCGTGAGTCGGCAGAGGTCGAGACCTTCGCCCCGCTGCTGCGACCCGCACTGCCCGAAGGCTCCGCGACCTACCCCTCGGACGATCCCGAGCTGCTCATCGACCATGTGCTGATCTCCGACGACCTTCACGTCGCCGAAGTGTCGGTGCCCTTCGTGCACGTCTCCGAACACCTGCCGATCGTGGTGGTTCTCGAGCACCGGCCGGACTGACGGCCAGCTCAGCCCCCGGTGGTGTGCTCACCGACCACCTCGTCGAGCAGGTCCGCGAACCGATCCGCTATGGCCGGCCACGACCAGGACGCGGTGACCCACTGCCGACCCGCCCGACCGGCGGCGCGACGGGCAGCCTCGTCGGACAGCCAGGAGTCGATCGCCGACACGATGGCGTCGCGATCGTCCCCGTCGACGACTGAACCGGTCCGCCCATCACGCACCGTCTCCGGCGCCCCGCCGGAGCGACCCGCGATTGCCGGGATCCCGGTGGCCTGGGCCTCGAGGTAGACGATGCCAAGCCCCTCCACATCGGTGCCCGCCAGCCGCGTGCGGCACGGCATCGCGAACACGTCCATGGCCGCATAGCAGGCCGGCAGCAGGTCCCACCCAGCCCGACCGACGCGCCGGATCTGGGCCTGCGGACCCTGGACGACGATGGCACGGTCGAGCACGTCTGCCAACGGTCCCTCCCCCACCAGCACCAGCCAGGCCTTGGGATGGCGGCGGCGGATCTCGGGCCACAACTCGACCAGGCGATCCTGGCCCTTGCGTCGCACCAGTCGGGACACGGTGCCCACCAGTGAAGCCGAGGCGGGGATGTCCCACTCTGCCCGCAGCGCAGCGCCATCGACCCCGGGGTGGAAGCGATCGACGTCGACCCCTGGGGGGATGCGCGCGAGGCGTTCAGCACGCACGTGTGGCGCGAGCTGGGCCTCGGTGAAGTCGCTGATCGTGGTCAGCGCGGCCAAGCCTCGCGTCGCTCGACGCACCAGCACCCCGAGCCCGACACCGGGCAGTCCCGCCTCCAGCCCGTGGGACAACGCCACCACCGGGACGTCGAGTTCGCGAGTCAGCGCCGGCGCCAGCTCACCCAGGGGCCAGGAGGCCCCGAGCACGATGACCTCGGCCCGGTGGGCACGGGCCAGAGCAACGACCTGACGGCGCACCCCGGGGGTGGGCAGCACCCGCCCGCTGGCACGCTGCGTGCGGTAGCGCTGAGCCCGGTCGTGCAGCTGCGCCTCGGCGGGGTCGGACGGCGCCGGACCGAGCACGAGCGTGGACGAGGGGTGCACCCTCGCGAGCAGGTTGCCGACGAACTGCTCGATCCCGCCGGCGCGTGGCGGCAGGTCGTTGGTCACCCACAGGACCCTCATGCCCGCGACCTCACGGGGCGACCCAGCGCAGCGGCGCGGTGCGCAGCAGGTCACCGCCGCTGGCGGCCACCCGGGCACGCAGCTCGGCGTCGTCGGTCACGACCACGACCGGCTCATCGGTGGCCTCCACCTCGAAGACCAGCTCATCGTCGGCGGTGATGCCCGACGGGCTGAAGCGCACCTCCACACCGATGGCACTGAGCCGGCGACCACCACCTTCGGGACGGTCGCCGTCGAACACCACCATCGGTCGCACCCGGCGTGCAGCAGCCAGGTTCCCGAGCAGTGCCACCAACCAGCGACGTTGCCCGTCGAGATCGAGCTCCGGCCGGTGGCTCTTGGTGACGTTGTAGCCGTCGACGAGCACCCGCCGACCAGGCCCCAGCAGCAGCTCTGCCGCCTCCCGGGTGTCGGGATGGACGCCGTCGGGCAGCCGACTCGGGCGGCCAGGCGTGAACCGAGGCCGGTAAGGGTCGGTATCCCGCGGACGCGAGGTCACGGCGGCGTCCCGGGACGGCGTGCGAGCGGTGCGCTCGTCCTCTCGGCGGCGCTGATGGCGCTCCTCGTGAAGACTCCGACGCAGCTCAGCGAGCTGCTTCTCGAGGCCCTCCACCTCGGCGTTGCGGCGACGACGTTCGCGCTGGACGGCCACGTCACGCTCCTTCTGGGCACGGTCCTGCGCGGAAAGGAGGCGCTGGCGCTGCGCGTCGGACTCTGCGAGTTGCTGCTCGAGTTCGGCCACGCGCTGCTCGAGGCGGCGGACCTGGCCGGTGGCCGCGTCGAGGCGGCGGCGCATCCCATCACGTTCGTCACGCAGTCGCTGGGTACGTGCCCGGTCGCGAACGGCACGCGGTGGTGGCTGGCTAGAAGGCTGCGCATCGTCCCGACCAGAGGCCGACACCGCCTGCAGTAGGGCACCGACCGCTTCGGGCCGGTCCTCGCGGCCGCGGACCCGAACCGCGAGGCTGCGCCACGCGGGCCCGTCGCGACCGAGCAACTCGCACAGCTCGCGGCGCAGCGGCCCTCCGGCCAGCCGACTGGTGGCAGCCTCTCGCAGGTGGTCGAGGTCCGCATCGCCGTCGGTCTTGGCCAACTCGTCGAGCACGACACGAGCCGCAGCGAGCAACCAGGCCCAGGCATCGGGATCGAGTTCGAGCAGTCGATCCACACCCGGCGAAGGCGGCAGGAACTCGTCACTCACGCGGGACCCGATTCCGGCTCAGCGGCATCCGACGCAGCGGCACCCGGCTCAGCGGCA
>SLLJ01000309.1 GCA_007134165.1 Nitriliruptoraceae bacterium
GAGGCGCCGGTCGAGGAGGCGCCGGTCGAGGCGCCCGACGGCCACCCGCCGCGGTTCCTGGACCTCGACGGCAACCTGCACACCGCAGCGATCGACACCGCCGTGACGCTCGACCTGCTCGAGGGCACCGACGCCACGACCTTCGCGCCAGCCCTTGACGTCACCCATGGCCGGGTGAGCCTCGTGCTCACCCGCCTGCTCGATCTGCTGCTGATCGACCCGGACGGTGGCGCCCGTGATGGCTTCGGCCTCGACGATCCCTCGCCGCTGCGCACCGGTCTGCTGCCGGTCTCGCTCGAGGCGCTGACGAAGCGCTTCACCTGGCCGTCAGGCTACCCCGTCGGGCTGGAACGGCTGCGACTGGTCGAGGTGGTCCACACCGTCCTCGATGGGCGGGAGCGGTGGGGACAGCTGATCGTGCACCACGGCGTGGCCAGCGACATCGGCGCAGCGTTCATGACGCTGCACGAGCGCGGCTTCCCGATCACGAGCATGGAGCCGATCGAGCACTTCCGCGGCGACGACGACGCCTCGATGGAGGCCAACAACACCTCGGCGTTCAACGGTCGGCGCGTCACCGATGGCACCCGGTTCCCGGAGCACGCCTTCGGCTGGGCCATCGACCTCAACCCGATCCAAGACCCCTAGGTGCGGGGCAGCAGGGTGCTACCACCAACCGGACGGGACTACGTGGATCGCAACCGGCTGCGGCCCGGCATGCTGACCCGTCCCGGCGCGGTGGAGGTCTTCGATGTGCTCGGGTGGGGCTGGGACGGGGACTGGCGTCACCTGAAGGACGAGCAGCACGTCTCGCTCACCGGGCGCTGACCCTCGGGCGTTCCCGGGACCCGTTGCCTCGAACGGGCTCGAGGTCGACGCGGCCTCACCGATCAGGGCCAGTCGTGACCGGGGGCCGTTCCCGTCACGCGGAACCCCCCACCCGCCCCGCGGACGCACGAAACCCCCGCCCACGCGAGTTCCGAAGCGCCACCCGCCCCGCGGACGCACGAAACCCCCGCCCACGCGAGTTCCGAAGCGTCACCCGCCCCGCGGACGCACGAAACCCCCGCCCACGCGAGTTCTGGGGCGTCATCACGAACCAACGTCCTACCCGGTCCTACCCGCTCGCGCGAGGCGATGCCCCCCACGGTCGGCGGTTCGGCGCCGCGGAACGCGGCGCGGGCAGCCCGGCGGGCAGCTCGGCGCGCAGCCCGGCGGGCAGTAGCGGAATGAGCCGGGCCACGAAGGTTCCCGGCAGTGAGCCAGGCACCCGCTGGTGCAGCCCAGCCCGGGCGACCCGCACCGAACGGGGCAAGTCGATGCGCAGCCGGCGGCCGCAGGCCGCCGCGACGTCGCGGGGCCGGGCTGGCCCCCCACCCACGACTACCAAACAGCCAGCGGTGGTACCGGCCGCGGCGGAAAGTCCGGCGGCGTCCGGACGCAGCACCAGCACGTCCACGTCGTGCGCCACGCCGTCGTCGACCACGGCCTCGGCGATCGCCGGGTCGTCGAGCACGGGGCAGCGCCCCGGCCCGGCCAGTCGCACCGCCCGGACCCCGGCGACCCCCGGCAGCTCACTGGCCCGGCCCCAAAGGTCGACCGCCGCCACCGCCTCGGGCGGCAGGGATCGCACCGCCCCCACTGGCGCCCCGGGCCCGACCACTGCCAGCGCCCGCTGCCCGGACCAGCCCAGCAACCCGGCCAGCGCCAGCACCACCGTCGAGGTTCCGACCCCACCCGAGGCGCCGCCGACGTGCAGCATGCGGGTGCGCACCGGCCGTTGCCGGGCGGCGTGCAGCAGTTGCCCGGCCCGGTCGGCGAGTTCGTCGCGGTCTTCAGGCCAGGCCAGCACCGCGCCGGGCGGCAGCGCGGCGGCCGACCGGGCGGCCTCAGCGGGAGGGTCGGTGGCGGTCACCAGCAGCAGGGTGGGCACCGTCGCCTGATCGCTGCCGGCGCCAGCCCGGGCCGCAGCCAGCGCCCCGGCGACGTCGGTCAGCCTGATCGCCGCCGGCACCAATCCGCCCTCGGTGGCGTCGACGCTCTGCCAGCCGAGCACGCCCTCGACGTGCCGACGCACAGGCTCGGCAATCCGGCCGGCGAGCGCGAGCAGCACCGGCAGCGCGGTCGTGGACGAGGTGGCTGGCATGGATCCTCCCGCCGGTGGGACGCCCCGATCGACGCTCCGACCCTACGCCCAGGGCCCACCGGGTGACCGAGACCACCCCCGGCAGGCTGTGGACGAAGCGCTACGATCGCGCCGCGGAGAGGAGGGCCGACCGTGACCGAGGAACCGCAGGGAACGGGGCAGGTGACGGGCGCGGGGGCCACCCCCGAGTCCGAGCAGGTACTACTCGCCGCTGAGGAGTCCCTGCGCGACCGTCCCGAGGCCGACACCGAGCAGCGCTACGCCCGCCCCGGGGCCGACCGACTCTCGGACAGCATGCTGCGCCGCGTGTCCCTGCGGCGTACTGGCGCCGAGCAGGCGGCCTTCTTCGACCTCGACAAGACCATCATCGAGCGCTCCTCGACGCTGGTGATGGGACGCACCTTCGTGCGTGACGGGCTGCTCAGCCCCACCACCGTCATCAAGACGATGTACGCACAAGCCGTCTACCAGTTGGTCGGCGCCGACCACGAACGCATGGAGCAGGCCCGCAGCGCCGCGCTGGAACTGACCCGCGGGTGGGAGGCCGAGCGCATCCGCCGGCTCGTCCGCGAGGTCATGGAGGAGGTCATCGCCCCACTCGCCTACCAGGAGGCGCTCGACCTCATCGCCGAGCACCGCCGCGCCGGCCGGGACGTGTGGATCGTGTCCTCCGGGGGCGAGGAGATCGTCGAGCCCTACGCGGCCCACCTCGGCATCCGTGACGTGATCGCGACCCGGTCCGGGATCGACGACCAGGGCCGCTACGACGGCACGCTGGAGTTCTACGCCTACGCCGGCGCCAAGGCCACCGCCATCGAGCAGGTCGCCGAGGTCCGCGGCTATGACCTGTCCGAGTGCTACGCCTACTCCGACTCGATCACCGACCTGCCGATGCTGTCCAAGGTCGGACATCCGGTGGCCATCAACCCCGACCGTGAGCTGCGCGCCGCCGCGCTGGCGATGGACTGGGACGTCCGGGACTTCCACGCGACGGTCCGTACGCGCGACCGGGAGCCCTCCAGCGCCGCTCCCCGCACCGAGGTCGTCGCGGCGCTCGCCGGGGCCCTGGTGCTGGGTGTGCTGGCGTGGCGCTTCCTGCTGCGCGACGACTGAACCGTCCTCAGGTGTAGTCGCGGTGGTAGGCGATGCGACCCTGCTCGTCGAACCCGAAGAAGCTCGCGCGAGGCAGCGCCTTCCAGCGTCGGCCCGCCGCGGTGTAGGAGATCGCCCACTCGACTCCGAGCGAGTCGTCGGACTCCACGACCCGTGTCGCCTCGATCTCGATGTCGTCCTTGCCGCCGAGCCAGTCCTTGAGGTAGGCCTGAATCAGCAGGTTGCCCCGGTGCGGCGGGTTATAGGGCTCGAGGTACAGCGCGTCCGCCCCGTAGAGCTCGGGGATGCCCGACACGTCACCGGCCGTGAGCATCTTCGACAGCTCCTGCCATGCGTCCGCTGCCCGTCCCACGTTGGCGCCTCCACGTCTGCTTCGTGCGATGAGGTTAGTCGGCGGCGAGGCCCGAAGGGCAAGACCTGCGGCCGCGGGTCGCACCGCAGCCCTAGCATCACGGCGTACCGACCACGAGGAGCGGCCCCCCGGTGACCTCTCTGCCCCGCACCACCCGCGTGCCCGACGGCCTGGCCGACGTGGCCACGACCCTGGCCGAGCAACTGCCCGACACCCGCCGCTGGCTCGAGCAGTTGGTGCGCATCCCGTCGATCAGCGCGCTGCCCGAACACGCCGAGGACGTCGAGGCTTCGGCGGCCGCGACCGCCGACCTGCTGCGCGAGGCCGGCCTCGAAGACGTCGAGGTGCTGCGGCTGCCGGGGGCGCCACAGGCTGCGCCCGCGGTCACCGGCGCCTGGCTCGATGCGGGTGAGCAGGCCCCGACCGTGCTGCTCTACGCCCACCACGACGTGCAACCGGTCGGCACCGCCGCCCGATGGTCCTCGCCGCCCTTCGAGCCCACCGAACGCGACGGCCGACTCTACGGGCGCGGCGCCGCCGACGACAAGGCCGGGATCCTGGCGCACGTCGCCGCGATCCGGGCGTGGCTGACCGCGCGAGGATCGATCCCGGTCAACGTCAAGGTCGTGATCGAGGGCGAGGAGGAGATCGGCTCCCCCCACCTCGCCGCCCTGCTCGCCGCCCACGGCCCGCGGTTGCGGGCCGAGGTGATCGTGCTCACCGACCTCGTCAACTGGCAGGTGGGGTGGCCCGGGATCACCTACGCGCTGCGGGGCATGGCCGACGTCACCGTCACGCTGCGCACCCTGCGCCAGCCGGTGCACTCCGGGATGTGGGGCGGCGCCGTACCCGACGCGCTGACCGCGATGGTTCGGCTGCTGGCCACGCTGCACGACGACCACGGCGTGGTGGCGGTGCCCGGCTTCGCCGACGACGTGCGGGTGCCCTCACCCCCGGAACGGGCACGGCTCGCCGGCCTCGCGGTCGACGAGGCGGCGCTGCGCCGCGACGCGGGGCTGCTCGACGGGGTGAGGCTGATCGGCGACCCCGACCACGACGTGCTCGAGCGGCTGTGGATGCGCCCGACGATCACCCCGACCGCGATGGATGTCACGCCCGTCGCTCAGGCCTCCAACACCCTGCTCGCCGAGGTCAGCGTGAGCCTGTCGTGCCGGCTGGCGCCCGGACAGGACCCCGAGCGGGCGCTCGCCGCCCTGTGCGCCCACCTGCAGGCGGACGCGCCGTTCGGTGCCGAGGTCGAGGTGGCACTCGGACAACGCAACGCCGCCTGGACGATGGAGCCGTCGGGCCCGGCCTGGGACGCCGCGATCGCGGCCATGACCGCCGGCTACGGGCGCGAACCGGCGGCGCTGGGCTGCGGCGGGTCGATCCCGTTCGTCGAACCGTTCAGTGCCGCGTTCGACGGGGCGCCCTGCCTGCTGGTCGGGATCGAGGACCCGGCGTCCAACGCCCACGGCGAGGACGAGTCCGTACACCTCGAGGACTTCACCCGCGCCTGCCTGACCGAGGCGTTTCTGCTCGCCGAACTCGGGGCGCGGGCCGCAGCCCTGACCGCCGGGCGCAGCTGACGGCGCTGGGCAGGCAGCACGAAGCGCCGGGTCCTCCTGCGGCCGTGGGGCGGGGCCGGTGGAGGACCCGGCGCCGGTGCGCGCGGGTTGGTCGTCAGGGGTGGTCGTCAGGGGTGGTCGGCAGAGGTGGCCGGGAGAGGTGGCCGGGAACGTGAACTCGAGGGCTCAGGCCGCCTTGCGCAGCTCAGCACGGTCGAGCGCGGTGCGGCCGCGGTCGGTTGCCGGGCGGCGACGGGGCCGCAGGCTGCGGCTGACGCGCTCCTCGCGTGCGGTGCGCTCGAAGTGCGCCATGCGGTCGGCGGCGAGCAACTCGGTGGTGTGGTGGGTGAGCATTGGTACCCCTCCTTGTTCGACTTCTATCGAACCATAGGGTTCGACATCTGTCAAACGTTTTGATCACCTTTGTTGGACGAACTTCGCAGCTTCAGCTACGAACGGATCGGCGGTGATCGAACGGCCAGGGTCGGTCGCCTCGCGAGCTCGTCGAACCGGACCGAAGGCTGCTGCGGCCGTCCCCGGCCTCGCGTGTCCCACGCCGCCCGGGCCGGTAGCCTTTCGGCGTCCGATCCAGATCGAACGAGCGACGGTGTAGGTTCACGCCGTCCGATCGAGGAGCGCCACCGTGCGGATGGTGGACCTGCGCAGCACCAGCCCCACCAACGACGCGCCAACCGTCGAGGTCCTGAGCTCGGGGGGCGCGGAGTTGCTGCGGCTGATCGGCGTGCTGCTCAGCACCTCGCCCGCGGACTTCGACGTCGGGGCCGAGCGTCTCTTGGCCCTGCGCGAGCGGCTTGGCACGCCGCTGCTCGAGCAGGCCCGGGCGCTGAGCGCGGGGCTCGACAACGGCGACGGAGCCCAACTCGGCGACGACATGGCGTTCTACAACCTCTCGCTGCTCGGTGCGGTGCTACCCAGGCCGGGCGGCGCGGAGGAACTGCTCACCCTGCTGCGCGACGAGCCGACCCTGGCCTGGCGGGTGCTGGCTGCCCGCCACCTCGACGATCTGCTCGACGATGCGGGCGCGCTGCGACGGCGGGTGATCCTCGACGAGCCCGGTGCGATCGACGAGGTCCACTCCCTGGACGTCACCACGGCCCGCGAGCCGGTCGCCGCGCTGCTGCACGGAGACCCCGAGGCCTACGGGCGGGCCCTGCTCGACGTCGTGGAGCGCGTCGCCACCGAGCTGTGGCCGCGGCTGCTCGAGGAGTCAATGGGCCCCATCGAGCGCGACGTCGCCCACCGCCGTTCCCTGCTGGACGCCGGCACCGACCCCGCCCAGGTAGTGCTCGAGGCGACCAACGGCTACGAGCTCGCGGACGAACCCGCCGGCCGCCGGGTGGTGCTGCTACCCAGCTACTGGCTGCGCCCCTGGCTGGTGGTGGGCGAACTCGAAGGACTGGACCTCGAGGTGGTCTCCACCGTGGTCGCCGACGCGTTCCTCGCGCTGCCCTCCGAGGCCCCGCCCCCGGCCCTGCTCAAGCTGTTCAAGGCCCTGTCCGACGAGGGGCGGCTCAAGCTGCTGCGCCGGATGACCTCCGGGCCGGTCAGCCTCGCCGAGGCGACCGAGGAACTGGGGGTGGCCAAAGCCACCGCGCACCACCACCTGTCGATCCTGCGCCAGTCCGGCCTGGTGTCGATGGGCGGGGAAGGTCGCGCCACCCGCTACTCATTGCGCGCCGATCCGGCGTCGGTCACCCACGAGGCACTGACCCGCTACGTGCCCTCCCGCCGCTGAGCCAGCGCCGCGCGCAGGTGCTCGTCGACCGCATCGAGGTAGACCGCCCCATCGAGCAGGACGCGGTCGTTGTGGTCCGCGCCGGGCACGGTCACCAGGGCCGCCTCGAGCGCATCCGCCACCTCGAGCGACCGGGGGGTGGCCACCACGCGGTCGCGCTCGCCGGCGACCACCAGCACCGGCACTTCGACCTCGGCGAGGTCGTCGACCACCGGGTAGCGGTCGCGCAGCAGGGTGCGCACCGGCAGGAAGGGAAAGGCGCCGGCGCCGACGTCGGCGAGTTCAGTGAACGGTGAGCGCAGCACCACCGCGACCGGCGGCGGCCCAGGGGCGTCATCGGCCGCCAGTGCGGCGACCACCCCGGTGCCCAGCGATTCGCCGAGGTAGGCCAGCCGATCCGCGTCCGAACCGTCGCGGGCGAGCAGCGCATCGCGCGCCGCGCGGGCGTCCGCGGCCAGCCCGTCCTCGGTCGGTCGGCCCGGGTTGCCGCCGTACCCGCGGTAATCGAGCAGCAGCACCGCATGCCCCCGCGCCGTCAGGCCGCGCGCCAGCGGCAGGCGCAACCCGCGGTTGCCGGCGTTGCCCGGCGCGACGAGCACGGTGGTGACCGGCGGCTCCTCGCCGTCCGGGCGCAGATACCAGGCGGTCAACTCGAGCCCGTCGTCGGTGGGCAGCGCCACCTCCTCGACGTCGGGCGGAGGGTCGGGCGCGCGGCGGTCGGGCAGGTAGATCAACTGGCGTTGGAACACGGCCGCGAGCACCACCAGCGCCGCCCAGCCCACGACCACGACCAGCAGCCCACGCGCGAGGGTGGTCAGCACCGGTCAAACTCCGAGGTCGCGGCGCTCGAAGCGGACCAGTCCCACGCCCACGGCCACGACCGTCAGCGCCACCAGGGCGGCCGAGCCGCCGAGGTCCAGGCCCTGTACCAGAGGATCACCGTGCAGGTACCAGGAGAACGGGCTGAGCCGGTGCAGCCAGGCGCCGTCACCGACCACCGGCGCGAGAGCGTCGGCGAGATAGGCGGCGACAGCGGCCCCGGCCCCGACCGCCACCGCGATCCCACGGCGGCCGGTGGCGGCCCCGGCGGCGAACGCCACCGCCCCCATCGCGAGCACGAACAGCCACAGCCCGAAGGTCGCGGCGACGACCTCAGGCAGTCCGACATCCATCTCGAGCCCGAGCACCAGCGCCACGGTGGTCACCCCGACCACCGCGCTGAGCCCGAGCGCACCCAGCGCCAGTGCCGCGAAGCGCTCCAGCAGCACCCGGCGACGGGTGGTTGGCCCGCTGAGCTCGAGCTCGAGGGTGCCCGACTCCTCCTCGCCGGCCAGCACCCGCGCGCCGGTGGC
>SLLJ01000396.1 GCA_007134165.1 Nitriliruptoraceae bacterium
ACCATCGCCGCGATCACCTCGTGCACCAACACCTCCAACCCTTCGGTGATGGTCGCCGCGGCGCTGCTGGCCAAGAAGGCCGTCGAGGCCGGCCTCGAACGCAAACCCTGGGTCAAGACCACGCTGGCACCCGGCTCCAAGGTCGTGATGGACTACTACGACCGTGCCGGGCTGACCCCCTACCTCGACAAGCTCGGCTTCAACCTCGTCGGCTACGGCTGCACGACCTGCATCGGCAACTCCGGACCGTTGATCCCGGAGGTCAGCCAGGCGGTCAACGATGCCGACCTGGCCGTGGTCAGCGTGCTGTCGGGCAACCGCAACTTCGAGGGGCGGATCAACCCCGACGTGCGCATGAACTACCTCGCCTCGCCGCCGCTGGTCGTGGCCTACGCGCTGGCCGGCACGATGGACCTCGACCTGACCACCGACCCGCTGGGCACCGGCGCCGACGGCCAGCCGGTGTACCTTTCGGAGGTCTGGCCCTCGCCCCAGGAGGTGCAGGAGGTCGTGGACCGGGCGGTGGCCTCGGAGATGTTCACCAGCAAGTACGCCTCGGTGTTCGACGGCGACGAGGCCTGGCAGCAGCTTCCGACCCCCGAGGGCGACACCTTCGCCTGGGACCCGAACTCGACCTATATCCGCCGACCCACCTTCTTCGACGGGCTGCAGGCCGAGCCCGCCCCGGTCACCGACATCGCCAGCGCCCGGGTGCTGGCCAAGCTCGGCGACTCGGTCACCACCGACCACATCTCGCCCGCCGGGACGATCAAGCTCGACAGCCCGGCCGGCGCCTACCTCACCGAACACGGCGTGGCCCGGTCGGACTTCAACTCCTACGGCTCGCGCCGGGGCAACCACGAGGTGATGGTCCGCGGCACCTTCGGCAACATCCGGCTGCGCAACCTGCTGGCACCGGGCACCCAGGGTGGGGTCACCCGGGACTTCACCCGAGACGGCGAGGTGGTGCCGATTCCCGACGCCGCCGAGCGCTATGCCGCGCAGGGCACGCCACTGGTCGTGCTCGCCGGCGCCGAGTACGGGTCGGGCTCCTCGCGTGACTGGGCAGCCAAGGGCACCGCGATGCTCGGGGTACGGGCGGTGATTGCCACGTCCTACGAACGCATCCACCGCTCCAACCTGATCGGGATGGGCGTGCTGCCCCTGCAGTTCCTCGATGGCGACTCGATCGAGACGCTGGGGCTGACCGGCGAGGAGACCCTCGACATCGACGGCATCGCCGCGATGAACGACGGCGGCGTTCCGCGCACCGTCGGGGTCACCGCCACCGCACCCGACGGGGCGGTCACCGCCTTCGAGGCGCGCGTGCGCATCGACACCCCGGGCGAGGCGGCCTACTTCCGCCACGGCGGCATCCTGCCCTACGTGCTGCGCTCGCTGCGCGACGCCTGATCGGCGCCCTGCGCCTCGACGTGCCCGGGCGTGCAGCCGTCTGCCGCCCCACCCGGGTGCGAACCTCGGGCGCGTTCGCCCCCGACCGTCAGGAGCCCTGCGATGTTCGGTCGTTCCCGCCCCGCCCCGACCATGGTGACCCCCGACCAGGCGTTGCCCGGACGCGACACCCCGCTCCCGGTCCCCGCCGCTCACTTCGTGCTCGGAACTCCACTGTCCCCGCCGTGGCCCGAAGGTCACGCACTCACGGTGCTCGGCATGGGCTGCTTCTGGGGAGCCGAGCGCATCTACTGGCAGCTCCCGGGCGTCCACACGACCTTCGCCGGGTACGCCGGGGGCAGCACCCCCAACCCGACCTATCCTGAAGTGTGCAGTGGGCGCACCGGACACGCTGAGGTGGTGGCGGTGGTGCACGACCCCGAGGTGGTGTCCTTCGTGGACCTGCTCGTCCCATTCTGGGAGAACCACGATCCCACCCAGGTCATGCGCCAGGGCAACGACGTGGGCACCCAGTACCGATCGATCATCCTGACCACCGATGACGAGCAGCAGGTTCTCGCTCGCGAGTCGCGGGCGCACTACCAGCAGCGGTTGGCCGCAGAAGGCTACGGGTCCATCGCCACCGAGATCGCCCCGCTGCAGGGGCTGTACCACGCCGAAGCCGAGCACCAGCAGTACCTGGCCAAGGTCCCCGGTGGCTACTGCAATCACGGCTTCTGCCAGGTCGCCTACGCCGGAGGCTGAACCCCGGCGGCCCGGAGGGGCGCAGCGGGACTAGCGTTGACCTTGCCCCGTCCCGTCCCCCAGGAACCGTCATGATCCCCCGCGAACTGCGGCTGCCTCCCGAGCACCTCTACCCCTCGGACGAGTGGGCCATCCGCGAGACGGGGTTTTCGCGCCGGTGGATGGGCAATGCCGAAACCATCTTCGCGCTGTCCAATGGCTTCCTCGGGGTGCGCGGCACCTTCGAGGAGGGTCGACCCGGCATCGAACCCGGCACGTTCTGCAACGGGTTCCACGAGACCTGGCCGATCGTCCACGCCGAGGAGGCCTACGGGTTCGCACGCACCGGACAGACCATCGTCAACCTTCCCGACGCGACCCTGATCAAACTCTACGTCGACGACGAGCCGCTGTACCTGCCGACCGCCCGGCTACGTAGCTACGAGCGCTCGCTCGACTTCCGGCGCGGAGTGCTGACCCGCGACCTGGAGTGGGCCAGCCCCGGAGGCAAGCACGTCCGCGTGGTCTCCCACCGTCTGGTCTCCTTCGAGCACCGCCACCTCGGCGCCATCACCTACGAGGTCGAGGTCGACCGCGACGCGCCGGTGGTGCTCTCCTCACAGCTGCTCAACCGCCAGGACGCCCGTGCCGACGACGAGCCGCGAGGGGCCGACAACGGCGACCCGCGCCGCTCGCGTGGCTTCTTCGACCGGGTACTCAACGCCCGACAGCACCACGTCGAGGCCCACCGCATCATCACCGGCTACCGCACCAGCCACTCGCGCATGACGCTGGGCGTGGGCATCGACCACATCATCGAGACCGACAACCCTTGGCGGGCCACCACGACCTGGGGCGAGGACCTGAGCAAGGTGGTGTTCACCATCGACGCACGGGCTGGCGTACCCATCCGCGTCACGAAGTTCTTCACCTACCACACCTCCCGAGCCGTGCCGGCACGCGAGTTGGTCGACCGTTCGCGGCGGAGCCTGGACCGTGCGCTGCGCGACGGCTACGGCGCACTGGAGGTCGGCCAGCAGCGGGCACTCGACGACTTCTGGCACCGGGCCGACGTCGTGGTCGACGGCCCCCGACGCGTCCAGCAGGCGATCCGCTGGAACATCTACCAACTGCTGCAGTCCTCGGCCCGGGCCGAGACCACTGGGATCCCGGCCAAGGGCCTCACCGGCCAGGCCTACGAGGGCCACTACTTCTGGGACACCGAGGTCTACGTCGCCCCCTTCCTGACCTACACCGAGCCGCGGGTGACCCGCAACCTGCTGCGCTTCCGCCACTCGATGCTCGACCTGGCCCGCGACCGCGCCCGTGAGCTCTCCGAGCAGGGCGCGCTGTTCCCGTGGCGCACCATCAACGGCGAGGAGGCATCGTCGTACTACGCCGCAGGCACCGCGCAGTACCACATCGACGCCGACATCGCCTACGCGATCAAGCGCTACGTGGACGTGCGCGGCGATACCGGGCTGCTGACCGAGGTCGGTGCCGAGATCCTGGTCGAAACCGCCCGGCTGTGGGCGGGGCTCGGGTTCTTCAGCCCCGACGACGGGGCGTTTCACATCCACGGGGTGACCGGACCCGATGAGTACACCACGGTGGTCAACGACAACGCCTTCACCAACCTCATGGCCCGCGCCAACCTGCGCTACGCAGCCGAGGTGACCACCTGGATGCGGGACCACGAACCCGACGCCTACCACCACCTGGTGCACGAGACCAGGCTCGAGGACGACGAGATCCTCACCTGGGCCCGGGCGGCGGACACGATGTTCGTGCCCTTCGACCAGGAGCGGCGCATCCACCCCCAGGACGCCAACTTCCTCGAGAAGGAGGTCTGGGACTTCGCAGGCACCCCACACACCAACTATCCGCTGCTGCTGCACTACCACCCCTTGGTGATCTACCGGCACCAGGTGATCAAGCAGGCTGACGTCGTGCTGGCCATGGTCCTGCTCGGCAACGAGTTCTCGATGAGCCAGAAGCGGCGCAACTTCGACTACTACGACCCGCTGACCACCGGCGACTCGTCGTTGTCGGCCTGCGTACAGTCGATCCTCGCCGCCGAGATCGGCTACGAGGAGAAGGCACTGGAGTACTTCCAGTACGCGGTCCTCATGGATCTGGCCGACGTGGCCGGCAACGTCGTGGACGGCGTGCACGTGGCCAGCACCGGCGGGGTGTGGATGGCACTGACCTACGGCTTCGGCGGCCTGCGCGACTACGACGGCGAACTCACCTTCGATCCACGCCTGCCGCGGGATTGGCGGCGGTTGTCCTTCGCGCTGCGCTTCCGGCGGCGCCGACTCGAGGTCGAACTCAGCCACGAGCGCATGGTCTTCACCATCGCCGAGGGCGAGCCGTTGACCTTCCGCGTGCGGGGTCACGAGGTCACCGCCGAGGTCGGCAGCCCTGCCGTCATCGAATCGAGCGCCAACACCTCGGCGCCCGACGCAGTCACCGCCTTCCTCGATGAGGACGAACGCCGCGCCGCCGACATCAGCGGCGGGTTCGGGCCGCTGACCGACTGGGTGTCCGGGCACCTCGAGGCCCCACCGGGCTGACCCCGCACCCAAAGGCGCACACCTGGCTACGCTGGCCCGCCGTACCGCCCCGGCGACGTCCGGACCCGCTCCGACGTCCACCAGCCCGCCAGGAGAGCCGTTCGTGCGCGTGCAACTGCGCAATCCCGACCGCATCGAGATCGTCCCCGGCCCTGCGGCGGTTGCCGACGTGCTCGTCCACCTCGGCCTCGCGCCGCACACCGTGCTCGTCATCCACGACGGAGCGCTGGTGACCGCCGAGCAGGTGCTCGCCGAGGACGCCGAGGTCGAGATCCGACCGGTGATCTCCGGTGGCGCCGGCCCGGCCTGTGTGATCTGTCGCGAACCGGCGGTCATCGAGGAGCCGCGGCACCGCTCGGCGTGGTGCCCGCCGCACTTCCTCGACCACGTCCAGGCACAGGTGCGCAAGGCGATCGACCAGGCGCCCGGGCTCGGCGCTCGTGAGCGCATGGTGTCCTACGGCGAGCGTGTGCTGATCGCGGTCTCGGGAGGCAAGGACTCACTGGCGTTGTGGGACGTGTTGCTGACCCTGGGCTACCAGGTCGACGGACTGTACGTGGGCCTTGGCATCGGCGGCTACTCCACCCGCAGCGGTGAGGTGTGCCGGCGCTTCGCTGAAGAACGAGGCGTGCAACTGCACGAGGTCGACCTCGCCGGGGTCTACGGCTACACCACACCGTCGGGGGCACAGGCCACGGGCCGCTCGGCCTGCGGGGTGTGCGGGCTGTCCAAGCGCTACGTGTTCAACCGGGTCGCCGTCGACCACGGTTACGAGGTGCTCGCCACCGGGCACAACCTCGACGACGAGGCGGCGACCCTGCTCGGCAACCTGCTGCGGTGGCAGGACACCTTCCTCGCGCGCCAGCAGCCGGTGCTCCCGGCCGACGGCGAGAACCAGGTGCGCAAGGTCAAGCCGCTGTACCGGCTCTCCGAACGGGAGATGGCCGCCTACTGCGTGCTTCGCGGCATCGACTATGTGGTGGAGGAGTGCCCGCTGGTCGACGGCAACACCGGCCACGAACTCAAGGCGGCACTCGACGTGATCGAGGCCCGCTCACCCGGAGCCAAGGCCCAGCTGCTGTTCGGGTTCCTCGACCGTCGGGAGCGCTTCGCGGCCACCGACGACCGGGTGGAACAGCTCGCCGCCTGCGAGCGGTGCGCGATGCCCACGACCGGGCAGGTGTGTGCCTTCTGCCGGCAGCAGGAGCGCATCCACGCCGCGCTTCCGCTCGCTGCCGCGCAGCCGTGAGTGCGGTCCGGCTGCCCGGCAGCGATCATCCCCTGCAGGCCGGCGAGGTGGTGGTGATCACCGACCGCAAGGGCCGCCGCTACCTGGTGACCCTCGAGCCCGGCGCGCAGTGGCACAGCCACGGCGGGTTGGTGGAGCACGACGTGCTCATCGGCGAGGTCGAGGGCACGGCGGTACGCACCGGCAAGGGGATGGAGGTCGTGGTCCTGCGGCCCACCCGCGAGGACTTCGTGCTCAAGATGAAGCGCGGCGCGCAGGTGGTCTACGCCAAGGACCAGGCCATGATCGTGGCCGCCGCCGACGTGCGGCCGGGCTGCACGGTGGTCGAGGCTGGCGCCGGCTCGGGAGCCCTGACCCTGGCGCTGCTCGATGCGGTCGGGCCCACCGGACGGGTCATTTCCTTCGAGCGGCGAGCGGAGCACGCCGCCGTGGCACGCCGCAACGTCGAGCGCTTCCACGGCACGCACCCCGACACCTGGGAACTGATCGAGAGGGACGTTGCCGAGGGACTCCCCGGGTTGCGCGCACACCGGGTGGTGCTCGACCTGCTCGAACCCTGGCAGGTCATCGGGGCGGCGGCCGCCGCCCTCCCGCCCGGGGGGATCGTGCTCACCTACGCTCCGACCGTCCCCCAGGTCATGCGCGTGGTCGAGACGCTGCACGACGACGGGCGCTTCCATGCGGTGCGCACCACCGAGACCCTGGTGCGCCCCTGGGACCTCGACGGTCTCGCGGTCCGACCCGCCCACCGGATGGTGGCGCACACGGCCTTCCTCACCACCGCCCGGCGGGTCCCTTCCCGCGATCAGGGCGGGCCGCCACCCCCGCGGCGCAAGGCCGCCGCCGAGGGAGGTCTGCGCTGGATCACGCCATCGGAGCCCGGCGCTGCGAGCGATGAGTCCGCCGCTGATCCGAACCCCTGAGCCCGGGGACCCGGAACTCAGCCGTCGGCTCGACGCGGAGCCACGACGGCGACCGCGGCCACACCGAGCACGGCCGGGAGCACCATCAGGGGACTGGCCCCGACGATGACCACCGCGACCGATGCGCCGATGGCCCCGGCGGCAAGCGTGCTGAGCAGTTCGGTGGTGCGGCTCACGGGTGACCTCGACGGGCTCGCTGACGGAAGCGGCATCATGCCCGATGCACCGCGGATCCGACCACGGTCTGCCCCGTCCGTCCGGCCGCCGCCGACGCGCGTGAGCATTCTGCGCTGACCGACGAGCGTGGGGCTGGAACTCCACCACCGGACGGGAGCTCCACCACCGGACGGTGGCTCCACCACCGGCGTGACCCGGTATCCGGGGCGTGGGGACGGGTCCCCTACACTGCCGGCTCCGAGGCCGCGGCCCGGACGGGTCGCGGCGCAGCATCGAACTTGCCGGTATCCGCTCGAACCTGGGCGGAACGGTGGACCCGACGCCAGGAGCGCGCGTGAGCCAGCCCGGGCCGCAGATGCCGTGGCCACCCGAGGACCGCGGCGCCGACCACGACCAAGCCGGCCGCGACCCTCAGTCGCAGGCCGCGGAGCTCGATCTGCTCCGCGACGAGATCGAGCAACTCCGCCGCCGGCTCGGCTCGGCCCCGTCACGCATCCAGGTCCTGGAGGAGCGGCTGCTCGAGACCCGTGGGCAGCTCACCGCGGCCACCGCTCAGAACGCGAAGCTCACCGAGACACTGCGAAGCGCCCGGGAGCAGCTGGCCACGCTCAAGGAGGAGGTCGAGCGGCTCGCCGCCCCGCCCCGCACCTACGCCACGCTGGTCGAACGCAGCGAGTCGGAGCACACCGCCACCGTCATGGTCTCGGGCCGCAAGCTCGAGGTCGGGCTGGCGCCGGATCTCGAGCTCGATGAGCTGGTGCCGGGCCGCGAGGTCCAGCTCAACGACGCCATGAACGTGGTGGCCATCGGACGTTTCGAGGACCGCGGCGAGCTGATGACCATCTCGGAGCGGCTCGACGACGGCCGGCTCCTGGTGGTCGGCCACAGCGACGACGAGCGCATCGTGCACCTCGCCCACCCGCTGGTGGCAGCGCCGCTCAAGGCGGGCGACAGCGTGCTGGTCGACCCCCGCTCGAACACCGCGATCGAGCGGGTGCCAAAGTCCGAGGTCGAGCAACTGATCCTCGAGCAGGTCCCTGACGTCACCTATGAGCAGATCGGCGGGCTCGGCGAGCAGGTCGAGGCGATCCGTGATGCGGTGGAGTTGCCCTACCTGTACGCCGACCTGTTCGTCGAGCATGAGCTCGAAGCGCCCAAGGGGATCCTGCTGTACGGACCGCCTGGGTGCGGCAAGACCATGATCGCCAAGGCGGTCGCCAACGC
>SLLJ01000278.1 GCA_007134165.1 Nitriliruptoraceae bacterium
GACCTGGTCGATGACCAACTGCTGGTGGCCCGGTTCGAGGTCGCTGCCGTTGAGGCTGAAGCGGTACGCACGTGACACGACGGTCGGCTCCCTGGTCGTGACGGACCGCACCCGCCGGTGCGCACGAGCACACCAGGTGCGGCGTCGTCGGGTCCGCCGGCGTCTCCCAACGGCAGCGGACCCGCTCCCGGGGGGATGCTGCCATTCCGCTATCCGGAAGTCAATACCCAAACTAGAAAGAGCTTGCCGGTGGGTGGAGTTGGGTTACGCTTCGGCGGCGTTGACGTCGAGGAGGTGCCGTGCCGGCCACCCACCCGCCCAAGGGCACGCTCGGCACCGTGCGCAATGCCTCGTTGCTGCTCGACCTGCTCAGCCAGGGCCCGGCGTTCCAGCAACTCAGCGACCTCGCGGACCGTTCCGGACTGTCGATGCCCACCGTGCACCGGCTGCTGCGCAGCCTGGTCGCGGCGGGGCTGGTCGAGCAGGATCCCGCCTCTTCGCGCTACGGGCTCGGGTCCGAGCTGGTCCGGCTGTCCGAGAGCTACGTGCAGCGCCAGCCGCTCCTGCAGCAGCTCATGCCCTACGTGGTGGACCTGCGCAACCGGACCCGGGCGACCGTGCTGGTCGCGATGCTCATCGACGACCACGTCGTCTACGTCGAACGCATCGATGGCGCTGATCGGGCCCTCCTTCGCCGGATCGGGCGCAGCTTCCCCGCCGCGAGCACGGCCGCGGGACAGCTGCTGGCCGGTCGTGCCGGGGCGGGTGCCTGGAAGCGGCTGACCGACGCGCCCGACGGTCCGAGCTTGGCCGACCTCGAGGCCTGGTCGCGCGCGGATCACCGCATCGCCCCGGTCGAAGGGGTCCGTGATCACCTCGAGGTCGCGGTGCCCGTGCTGCGCCCGGACGGCTCGGCGGCCGCGGCGCTCGCGGCCACCGGCGGCCCCCCCAGCTTCGCCGCCCAGACCCTGGTCGAGGCCGTGCTCCCGGAACTCGAGCAGACCGCGGCGCTGCTGGAGAGGATGGCGACCAATGGGTGGTGATTCGAGCTCGGACCCCGCCCGGGCAGCGGCGCTGGCGGCGTGGGAGCAGGAGGCGGCCACGCTGCGCTGGTCGCGACCCTTCACCCGGCTGTGCGACCCGCAGCCCGGACCCGCTGCCCGCTGGTTCGTCGACGGCGAACTCAACGTCGCGGTCAACTGCGTCGACCGCCATCTCGAGGACCGCGCCGGATGCACCGCGCTGCAGTGGGAGGGGGAGCCCGGCGACCGCCGCGAACTGACCTACGCCGAGCTCGCCGAGGAGGTGGCGGCCACCGCGGCCGGACTCGCGCAGCTGGGGGTTGGCCGGGGCGACCGGGTCGCGCTGTACCTCGGGCTGGTCCCCGAGACGGTGGTGGCGATGCTGGCCTGCGCCCGTCTGGGTGCGGTGCACGGGGTGCTCTCGCCGACCCTGCCGGCCGAGGCGTTGGCCGATCGGCTCGTGGACCTTGAGCCCCGGGTCCTGGTGACCCAGGACGGCAGCTGGCGGGGTGGCGTGGTCCTGCCGCTCAAGGCCCGGGCTGACGAGGCCCTGGCGGCCACCCCCGGCGTCGAGCACACGGTGGTGGTCCGTCGGACCGGTATCGACATCGCCTGGTACGAGGGCGATCGCTGGTTCCACGAGCTGCGCGACGCCGGCGCGGCGGTGCGGCAGCGCGACGCGCAGGTCGGCGCCCCGGTCAGCCTGCCGGCCGACGCTGCGCTGTCGGTCGTCTACCTCGCCGACCGCCGGGGGGCGCCGATCGGGGTCGTTCACCGCAGTGCCGGCTACCTGGTCTACGCGTCCACCCTGCACCGCCGCGCGCTGTCGACCGGGCCAGACGACGTGTTCTGGTGCGCGGTCGACATCGGCTGGATCGCCGGTCAGACCCATGCGGTGTATGGACCGTTGTGCGCCGGCGCGAGCACCGTGCTGTTCGAGGGGACGCTGGGCACGCCCACCCGCGCTCGGGCCTGGCAGATGATCGAACAGTATGGCGTGAACGCCTTCGTGACCACGCCGTCGGTCGCGCGCAACCTGCGCCACTGGGTCGACAGCCCGCCGTCGCAGGCACGGCTGGACTCGCTGCGTTCGATCGTGCACCTCGGTGAGCCGATCGACGACGAGACCCGCGACTGGCTGCGCCGGGACGTTGGCGGGGGACGGGCCGTCGTGCGCGATGGTTGGGGCCAGATCGAGCTCGGGGCGATCGTGTCGGTCGAGCCTCCGACCGACCCGCCGCTGCCCGGCCCGGGCTTCGAGGTCGTCGACGCCCGGGGCCGTCCGGTCGAGGTGGGCGCGGTCGGTGAGCTGACCCTGCGTCATCCGTGGCCGGCGACACTGCTGGGCATGCGTCACCCCGACCCGTGGGTCTCGGACCGGATGTGGAAGTGGCCGGGCCGCTACGCCACCGGTGACCGTGCCCGCCGGGAGCGCGACGGGCGGGTCACGATGCTCGGCCGCATCGACCCGGTCATCAGCGTGTCCGGGCAACTGGTATCGGCCGACGAGGTCCGCGACGTGCTCGAGGAGCATCCCCTGGTCGCCCGCGCCGAGGTGGTGGCCCGCCCCGATCGTCGTAGCGGTCAGGTGGTCGTGGCCTGCGTCGTGCTGGCCGACGACGCGCCCCCACCGGTGACCGGACGGGTCGCCCGTGAGTTGCGCGAGCACGTCCACGACAGCCTGGGAGGGCTGGCCCGGCCACGGGCGGTGGCGTTCGTCGACGAGCTACCTGGCGGGTTGGCGCGCGCGCAGTTGCGCGAGGCGCTCGGGGTGCTGTGCGGGTCGAGCACGGCGGAGGTGCTCGTGCTCACCGGCGCCCAGGTGCAGGCGGCTGCGGCGGCCACCGCCGGAGGCGACGAGTAGCCTGAACACGACTCCCCACCCGGTAGGTGCTCGTATGGCGGCAACGTGTCTGTTCTGCTCGATCGTGGCGGGGGAGGTGCCCTCCGAGCGGGTCGGTGCGGACGAGGGCGTGATCGCCTTCCGGGACATCGCCCCCCGCGCGCCGGTGCACGTGCTGGTCGTGCCCGAGCGGCACATCAGCTCCGCGCATGAGCTCACTGACGCCGACGCGTGGCTGCTCGCGACCTGCTTCCGGCTCTCGCGTCGGGTCGCCGAGGAGCAGGGTGTGGCCGACGGCTACCGCATCGCCACCAACGTCGGCAGCCGGGGTGGCCAGGCGATCGAGCACCTGCACTTCCACGTGCTCGGGGGGCGGCAGTTGCGGCACATCGACAGCGGCCCGCCACCCGAGGACGGCTGAGCGGGGAGCGCCGGGGGTCACCACCGGGGCAACCCGGGGCAGGCGCCGGCGCCGGTCTCGATCCGGTCGGCCCGGTCGGGGTCCTCGCCCCGGACCGCGGCGGCGATCCGTGCGGCGGCCCGGCGGTGACCGATCAGGTTGCCGGCGGTCGGACCCAGCCGTAGCCCCGTGGTGGCACCAGCCAGGTGCACGCGGGTGCCCGGGACGGTGAGATCCGCGGCGAGCTCGGGCAGCCCGCCGGCGACCACGGTCCGTCGGGCCAGGCCGGCCACCAACGGGTCGGCGCAGACGTCCACCCGACCCCCGGTGGCCAGCCACAGGCGGTCGGTCTCGATCGTGGCGCCGTCGTCGAGGTGGAGCACGAGCGCCGCATCGTGCGCGTCGGCCCCGACCAGCGCAACGCGTTCGCGCAGCTCCAGACGTCCGGCCTCGACGCAGCCGCGCAGCCGTGCGTGGATCGGCGGGGGAATGCTGCCACCGCCGCGGGCCACCTCGATCGCGCGGCGTCGCACGACCGGGTCGGCCTCGGCCGCGAAGGGGCGCAGCTTGCGGGGTCCGAGCCAGCTCGGATGCACGTCGAAGCGTCGCACGGTGAGCCGTCGCCGAGCCAGCATGGTCACCGTGGCACCCCGCTTCGCGGCGCCGATCGCCAGATGCGCCGCGGACAGCCCGCCGCCGACGATGGTGATGCGGGCCTCGGGTGCGGTTCGCACGTCGGCCTGCTCGCCCGTGGCGACCCGGGGGTCACCGACGAGGTCGCGCAGTGCGGCGGGGACCACGGCTCGGCGGGTGTTGGTCGCCACCACGACACGGTCGGCGTGGAGCCGGGTGCCGTCCGACAGCTCGAGTGTGGGTCGACCCTCGGCATCGAGGTCGAGGGCGAGCGCTCGCCGTGGCTCCACCCGGTCGACGAGGTCGAGGTGGCGGGTGAGTTCGGCGACGAACGCCTCGAAGCGCGCCGGGGTCGGAAGATAGGTCCCCCCACTGCGGACCAGTCCCTCCCGGTCCCCGGCGCCGAGCAGCGCGAAGGGGTCGGGGTGGGGGTGGTGGACTGCCGGGGAGCGCAGGGTGGGGATCGCCTGCTGGGCGAACCGGCGGCGCCAGTCGCTGAGCCATGTGCCCGAGGGGTCGAGGATCCGCAGCTGCCGGGTGCGGTGGTGGCAGGCCAGGACGGTGGCGCAGGCCAGTCCGGCCGGCCCGGCGCCCACGATCACGATCGGGGCGTCGCTGGTCGCGCGGGGCTGGCGGGGCATCCAGGGCTCGGTCGTCGGGGACGACCGATAGCGTAGCAACTCTCGGAATCGTTCCTATTCCTGTCGAATCGAGGCGGCGACAAGACCACGGGCAGGCCGTCGTGGCCTGCCCGTGGGGCGTGCTGGGTCGCAAGCGCTCAGTGCTCGTCGTAGTGATCGCCGTGGGGCGCGTGGCGGTGCTCGCCGTGCACGTAGTCGACGTGGTCGCCGTGCTCGACGGTGGCGTGGCCGCACTCGGGGCCGTGCTCGTGCTCGTGCGGGGCGGCGACCACATGGGCGCCGGCCAGCTCGTGCTCGTCGACGTGGTCGCCGTGCACGTGGTGGACGTGGCCATCGTGCAGGTAGTCGACGTGGCCCTCGTGCTCGACGGCCACGTGCCCGCAGTCGGGGGCGTGGACGTGGGGGTGCGTGTCGTGGGTGGTGCAGGTGGGCATCGCGGGACTCCGGGTCGGCTACCACCCAGCGTAGCATCGAAGTATCGCGATGTCACGATATGTCGTGCCGGCCGTCAGTGCCCCACCTCGTGTTCCCCCGCGTGCACGACTGCGTCCTCGACGATGTGGGCCACATGGTGGTCGCTGAGGCGGTAGGTCACCGACCGGCCGCGGCGCTCGCGCTCGACCAGGCGGGCTCCGCGCAGCGTTGCGAGGTGCTCGGAGATCCGCGGCTGGGGTACCGACAGGGCCTCGACCAACTCGTGCACCGCGCGCTCGCCGGCGGCGAGCTCACGCACGATTGCCACCCGCATCGGGTTGGAGAGCGCACGGAAGATGTCCGTTGCGCGCTCGACGGCGTCGTCGTGGATCGGTTCGCTCACCACGCGGGCAGGCCTGGGGCTGGGGCTGAGGGCTGGGGCTGAGGGCTGCCGGGAGTCTATGCCCCGGGTTGCGCCGCCTGGGTCGGTTGCGAGGGTCGGGCGGCGATCAGTTCGACGAGTTGCGCGAAGACGACCACGTTGTCGCGGTAGCTGCCCTGCTCGCGCAGGAAGGGTCCGCCGCAGGTGATGAGCCGCAGTTCGGGTGCCGCCACGGGTCCGTACACCCGCTGGGTCGGGAACTCGTCCTTGCGGTGCTGCTCGACCCCGTCGACCACGAAGCGCGCAGTCACCCCGTCGGCGCGCTCGACTTCGACCATCGCCCCCGCACGTACCCCGAGCAGACCGTGGAACACCGCCGGCCCCTCACGTGAGTCGACGTGGCCGACCAGGATCGCGGCGCCGGGTTCCCCGGGTCGTGGCCAGCGCTCGTACCACCCGGCGATGTCGGGCGCGGGGACCATCAGGCGGCGCTGCGCATCGAGCCCGGTGGCGGTGACCACCGCGTCCACGCCGTGCCCGGGGACGCGCACCCGTACCGGTCGCGTCGCCTCACGGTGCGCAGGTCGGGACGGACGTGAAGCCTCGAGGGCGTTGCGCACCTCCGGGGTCGTGGCGTACAGCCGGCCTTGCGACTCAGGCTCCACGTGTGATCCGGTCCGAGGGCTGGAACGCTCCAGCGTCGCTTCCCGGAGCACCGGCGCGTCCACGGGTGGTTGCATCGCCGGCGGCGTCGGCGCTGTTCCCCCGGCGAAGACGACGGATAGCACGACGAGCAGGCCGGCCCCGATCAGGGACGGCCTGCTCGTCGTGGTGTGTCGGGACCTCACCCGCCGTAGGACCGGCTCAGCGAGTGGTCGCCTGGCGTCGCCACACGGCCGCCCCGAGCGTGGCCAGCGCCATCACGGCCGCCAGCCACAACAGCACCGGTGCCGGGGACGTCGAGGTCGCCGTGCCGCCCAGACCCGCGTCGGTGCCGCCGGCCGGCGTCCCGTCGTCGTCGTGGGAGTGGCCGTGGTCGTCGTGGTCGTCGTCGTGGGAGTGGCCGTGGTCGTCGTGGTCGTCGTCGTGGGAGTGGCCGTGGTCGTCGTCGTCAGCGAAGGCGGTTGCCGGGGCGCCGAGCACCAGTGCCAACGCGGCCAGCGCGGCGAACAGCGCCCACAGAGCCGTCTGGTGACGGGCGCGGATGGCGGTCATGTCGGGTTCCTTGGATCGGGTGGAGCGGAACCATAGTAGGAACGATTCCTAACCGCAAGTAGTGGCCGAGTTGTCGACTCCCGTCGTCTCGCCGGGGTTGATCGCTGCTGATGGTCAGCGGGGGCGGTCGCTGGTCTGCTGGTGGCCGTCGTGTGGCGCCGGCTCGTCGAGTACGTGGCCGCCGTCGTCGAGCACGTGCAGGTGGCCCCCGTAGGCCTCCGCGAGCACCTCGGAGCGCAGCACGGCCCCGGGTTCGCCCGCGGCGATCAGCCGGGTGGCCACCACCACGACGAGGTCGGCGAGTGCGGCGGTACCCACGTCGTGGGTCGTGACGATCGCGGTCCGGCCTGCGTCGCACTCCTCGCGCACGACCTGGCTGATGGTCTCCTGGGTGACCAGGTCGAGCCCGGTGATGGGTTCGTCGAGCAGCAGCAGTCGGGCGCGCTGGGCGAGGCCCTGGGCGACGTACACCCGTTGTCGCTGCCCGCCGGAGAGCTCGTGCAGTTGGCGGGAGCGCAGGTCCCCGACACGCAGCCGGTCGATCGCCTCCTCGATGGCCCCGTGGTCGCCGGCGGTCAGCGGCCGCAGCGCGCCGCGACGGCCGTAGGCGCCGATGCGCACGGCCTCCGCCACCGTCAGCGGGACGGACTCGTTGGCTCGGGTGGACTGCAGGACGTGGGCCACGCGCCGCCGGGCGTCCTGCGGGGCGCGCCCAAGGACCTCGACGCGTCCGGCCGTCGGTCGGATCAGGCCCGACAGGGTGCCCAGCAGCGTGGACTTGCCCGAGCCGTTGGGGCCGATGACCGCGACGCTGGTGCCCGCAGGGACCTCGAGGTTGACGTCGGCCAGGGCGACGATGGATCCGTACGCGACCCCGAGCGATCTGGTGCGCACCACGGGGTGGTCAGCGGCGCTCGAGGTCACGGGCGGCTCCTGCCGGCAGGACGACGTGATGGTGGATGAGGTGGGAACTGCTCTCGGGGCCGACTCGCGCTCCGGAACGGTTCCCGTTACCGTACGCGGAACGAGCGACGATCACGATCGTAGCCGCCGACCCTTCCGACCCGGGAGCCTGATCATGCATCACACCACCGCCGCGCCGCGCCGCCACTGGCGGCTGATCGCTGCGTTGGCCGCGCTCGCGCTGGTCGCCGCCGCGTGTGGCGACGCCGACGAGCCGGCCGACGAGCCGGTCGACGAGCAACCCGCGGACGACGAGCCCGAGCCCGAACCCGACGACCTCGAGGATGCCGACGACGCCGAGGATGCCGACGAGCCCGTTGAAGAGGCGGCGCCCGAACGCAGCACCGACCTCGACATCGTGGTCACCACCAGCGTCATCGGCGACGTCGTGTCCTCGCTGGTTGGTCCGGAGGACACCGTGACGGTGCTGATGCCGATCGGCGCCGACCCGCATGGCTTCCAGGCCTCGGCCGCCGATGCTGCGGCGATGCGCGATGCGGATCTGGTCATCTCCAACGGACTGATGCTCGAGGAGAACCTCGTCAGCGTCCTCGAGGCTGCACAGGAGGAGGGCGTCGTGGTGCTCTCGCTCGCCGAGCAGCTCGACCCGATCGAGTTCGACTGGGACGGCCCCGGCCATTCGCACGGGGGCGACGACGACGGGCACGACGACCACGACGACCATTCGCACGACGACGACGGGCACGACGACCACGA
>SLLJ01000101.1 GCA_007134165.1 Nitriliruptoraceae bacterium
AGCGCCGGGAGCCTGTTCGTGCTGATGGCAATCGCCGGGCTGCTCTCCGCGCTCGCGACCCGCCGCCTTCAGGTCACCCCGGCCTCCACCTCACCGGATGCGATCACCCCAGGGGCCGGACCTGGGGACGGCGCAACGGACGAGCCCTCCTACTGGGCGGATGTCCACGAGGGGATCCGCACCGTGGTGCGCGACCCGGCCGCCAACGTGCTCAGCACGCTGGTCGGCGGACAGTTCGTGGTGGTCGGGCTGCTCGAGGTCCTGGCGGTGGTCATCGCTCTGGAGTTGCTGGCGACCGGGGCCGCCGGGCCGGGCCTGCTCACCTCGGCGATCGGCGTTGGCGCCATTGTCGGCGCCGGCGCCAGTGTGACCCTGATCGGTCGGCGCCGGCTGACCCCAGCGATCGGCCTGGGCATCCTGGCGACCAGCCTGCCCATCGCCCTGATCACCGTGGGCTCCTCGTTCCTCACGGCTGCGGTGCTGTTCGGGGTCGCCGGGGCGGGCAAGGCCTACGTCGACGTCGCTGCGCGCACGCTGCTGCAGCGCACGCTCAGCCCCGGTGTGCTGGCCAGGGTGTTCGGGGTCCAGGAGGCCCTGCTGACCGCCGGGACCGCGGTGGGCTCGGCGCTCGTGCCCGTGTTCGTCGCCCTGTTCGGGACCGAAGGCGCGGTGATCGCGGCATCGCTTGTGCTGCCGGTGACGGGGGCGGTGCTCTGGCCACGGATCCGACGACTGGACGCCGAGGCGCCGCTCCCCGACGGTGCGCTGGCAGTGCTGTGCCGGGTGCCGATGCTCGCCGCGCTCCCGCCCGGAGCCCTCGAACAGTTGGCCCGGGGCAGCCGCTGGCAGCGCTTCGCCGCCGGCGAGGTGATCATGACCCAGGAGCAGTCCGGCGACCGCTACTTCGTCATCCGCTCGGGTGCGGCCCAGGTGGAGCGTGACGGCCGACCGATCAGCGTCCTAGTGGCCGGCGCCGGCTTCGGCGAGACCGCTCTGCTGCACGACCAGCCACGGAATGCGACGGTGACGGCACTGGCCGACCTCGAGGTGCTGGTAGTCCAGCGCGATGCGTTCCTGTTCGCCGTGACCGGTTCGCGCGAGAGCCTGCGGTTGGCCCGTCGCGCGATGCGTCACCAGCAGCGGGTCGCCGACGGATTGGATCCCGAGGACGACCGAGACGACCGAGACGACCGGCAGGAGGACCTCGACGGGCGGCGCTGAGCATCCCCGCCGCATTCTTCCGCCCGCCGGCACGCGGGGCGGCTAGCATCGAGCCAATCGGCCTATGGAGAATGGTCACCATGAAGATCGTGGCGGGGTTCATCCGGACACCGGAAGGCCGTGCGGCCTTGATCCGGGCGATCGAGGAGACGAAGCTCAGGGACGCTGAGTTGCTCGTCGTGCACTCGATGCGTGGGGGACAGCGCGACGAACTCGAACAGGTGATCGAGTACCGCGAGGAATTCGAGGCCTTGGAACGCCGGCTCGCCGAGAGCGGCATCCGCTACCGCCTCGTCGAGTACGCCCGTGGCAACGCCCCCTCCGAGGACCTGCTGCAGGCCTCGCGCGACGAGGAGGCCGACCTGATCGTGATTGGCCTGCGTCGCCGCTCCCCGGTCGGCAAACTCGTGCTCGGCAGCAACTCGCAGGACATCCTGCTGCACGCCGACTGCGCGGTGCTCTCGGTCAAGGCCAGCCCGACCGACGCCTGATCGCTCAGGCGGCAAAGACACCACGCGCTGCGGGTCGCCGGACGAGGTCGAGTGCACAGCGCTCCACCGCGACGTGGTCGCCGACGGCATGCGCCCGGACCCCGGGCATGCTGCGGCGCGCAAGCGTGCGCAGTCCGGTCACGGGAGGCAGTTCCACCACCCCATCCACCCCGCCAACGAGCAGCGCACGTTGTACCTCCCGCCAGCGGCGTGGGCTGCCGGCCTGTGCCACCAGCGACGCCTGCGCCTGCGCCGAGGTGGCGAGCAAGCCGCCGGTGGTGGCACTGAGCAGGGGCAGGCGCGGCGCCCGCAGCGGAACCGAGGCGAGGACCGCTCGAACCGCTGCACGGACGGCAACGGTGACCTCGGGTCGCCAGGGCGCACACCCATCGAGCGGCACGCAGGCACCGCCGGCATCCCGGATCCGGCCCGCCAGCCAGGCCAGCGCATCACGGGAGCCCGCCACCGTCAACTGCTCCTCGGCATGGTCCCCCTCGAGGACGAGTTCATCGTGCTCGTCAACGAGCAACTCGACCACCAGCCGGGACACGCGCACCACGGCGGAGGTCGCATCACCGGCGCCGGCCGCCTCGGCTCCCAGCGCCGCGGCCCCCAGCGCCTCGGACCGAGCGGTGAGCACCGTCCGGGCTTCGGTCGGGGTCAGCACGCCGGCGATCACGGCGGAGGTCACCTCACCGGTCCCCTGACCTGCCACCGCGTCGGGAACGATCCCTTGCCGGGCAAGTGCCTGCGCGGCCTCGAGCGCTGCCACCAGGTCCTCATGGGCTCCGTCGGCATCTCGTCCGGCAGGCTCGGGCCCAAGACGGCCCGAGAGCAGAAAGGCAACGCTCACCACTGACTCCTCGATCGCGGCGCGGGCATCCGCACCGCGAAGTTGACGTTGACGTCATGTTCCGGCGAGGTTCCCACCCGCGCACAGATCTGTCAAGCAGCCGATCGGCCTGGCTAGAGTCACCTCGCCCCCGGCCCCCACGCAACCCAGCCTCGGACCGGGCAACGAGATCCCCGTGGACCGATTCGACTGCCTCGCGGCCGACGCCGCCGACCCCCTCGCGCCGCGTCGTGCCGCGTTCCAGCTCCCCGACGGCGTGCGCTACCTCGACGGCAACTCCCTGGGTGCCCTCCAGCGGCGCGTGGCCGAACGCGTCCATCAGGTCGTCGAACTCGAGTGGGGCCACGGCCTGATCCGAAGCTGGAACGACGCCGGCTGGATCGAACTGCCACGACGAATCGCCGAGCAACTCGCTCCCCTGCTCGGAGCGCACGCCGACGAGATCGCCGTCACCGACTCGACCTCTGCCAACCTGTTCAAGGCGCTCTCGGCCGCCCGAGGGCTGTGCCCCGACCGACGGGTGGTGCTGACTGACGACGCGAACTTCCCCACCGACCTGTACGTGGCCCGGGGGCTGGCCGATCTGGACCCGCGCCACGAGGTCCGGGTGGTGCCCACCGCCGAGGTCGCCGACCACCTCGACGAGCAGGTCGGTGTCCTCACCCTGACCCACGTCGACTACCGCACCGGCAGGTTGCACGACGCGGTGGCGCTGACCCGCGCCGCCCACGAAGTCGGGGCGGTGACGGTGTGGGATCTGTCCCATTCCACCGGCGCGCTCGACCTCGATCTTGCGGAGTGGGGGGCCGACCTCGCCGTGGGATGCACCTACAAGTACCTCAACGGCGGTCCGGGCTCGCCCTCCTACCTCTACGTCGCGCGGCGCTGGCACGACGCGGTCACCACCCCACTGCGGGGATGGTTCGGCCACGCGCGCCCGTTCGCGTTCGCCCTGGACTACGAGCCCGGCCCGGCTGCCAGCCGCTTCCTCGACGGCACCCCGCCGGTGCTGTCGATGGCCGCGCTCGACACCGCCCTCGAGGTCTTCGACGGCATCGACACCCAGGTGCTGGCCGCAAAAGCCGCCGCGCTGACCCAGACGTTCATCGACCTGGTCGACGAACGCTGCGGTGACGCGGTGCAGGTGGTGACCCCCCGCGACCCACGGCAGCGCGGTGCTCACGTGTCGCTGCGCCACCCGCACGCCGAAGCCCTGTGCCAGGAACTGATCGCCCGCGGAGTGATCGGGGACCACCGGCCCCCAGACCTCGTGCGCTTCGGGTTCGCGCCGCTGTACGTGCGTCACGTCGACGTGTGGGACGCGGTCACCGACCTCACCGAGGTGCTCGCGAACGGCGACTGGGAACCGCGGGAGCGGTGATGGCCACGGCCGCAGCGATCGTGCACGCCACCTCGACGCTGGTGCTCGTGGGGCTGATCTGGACCATCCAGGTCGTGCACTACCCCCTGTTCGTGCACGTCGACGCCGAGGTGTTCACCGTCTTCGAGGCCGCCCATTCCCGGCGCATCACCGCGGTGATCGTGGTGCCCTGGGCACTGCAGGGCCTGAGCGCCGCGGCACTGCTGCTGTCACCGCCGACGGGGGTGCCGCGGTGGCTGGTGCTCGCGACCGCCGTGCTGGCGCTGATCCCGGTCGTGGTCACCCTGGTCTGGTCGGTGCCGGCGCACACGGTCCTGGCCGAGGGCTTCGACGCCACCGCGCATGCCCGGCTGGTGGCCACCAACTGGTGGCGGACCGCGCCGCTCACGCTGGGAGGCGTGAGCGCGACCGCGGTGCTGGTGCTGGCGCTGCGGCGGGGCTGAGGCCTCAGGCCAGGCTGATGCAGCGGCCCTCGTGGGCTCCGATGTCGGTGGCGATCGCCTGCACGATTTCCCGACTGGCGGTGTCGTCGAGCGACAGCGCCATGATCGCCTCACCACCAGCCTGCTGGCGGCCGACCTGGGCGGCGGCGATGTTGACCCCCGCCGCACCGAAGCCGGTCCCGACCGTGCCGATGATCCCGGGACGGTCGTCATAGCGGAAGAAGGCCATGCTCGAGGCGGGCTCGAGGTCGACGGGCGTATTCCACACCTCGACCAGCCGCTCCCGGTCCCCGGGGGGCAGCACCGTGCCAGCGACCCGGATGGTGCGCCCGGCGCGCCCGACCCCCGAGACCCTCAGCAGCGACACGTAGTCGTCGCTGTGGGGGTCGGAGACCTCGCGCAGGTTCAGCCCCCGCTCCTCCGCGAGCAGCGGCGCGTTGACGAACGTGACCGGCTCGCTGCAGACCGCGCCGAGCAGCCCCTTGAGCACCGACAGGCCGAGGATCCGGCCGTCGGCGGGGGCGATGTCCCCGCAGTACTCGACGTTGACTTCGCCGGTGATGCCGTCCTCGGCGAGCGCGGTCAGCAGCCGCCCGAGCTTCTCGCCAAGGGGAAGGAACGGCTTGATGACGTCTTCGATCAGCCCGCCCTGCACGTTGACGGCGCTGGGCACGAACTCACCGGCCAGCGCGAGGTTGACGGCCTCGGCGACCTGGGTGCCGGCCTTGTCCTGCGCCTCCTCGGTGGAGGCTCCGAGGTGGGGCGTGACCACCACCTTTGGCAGCCCGAACAGCGGGCTGTCGGTGGTCGGTTCGGCGGCGAACACGTCGATGGCGGCGCCGGCGATCTGGCCCTCACGTACGGCCTCGGCCAGCGCGGCCTCGTCGATGATCCCGCCGCGGGCGACGTTGATGATGCGGGCGGTGGGCTTCATCCGCGCCAACCGTTCGGCGTTGATCAGCCCGATCGTGTCGGCGTTCTTGGGCAGGTGCACGGTCACGAAGTCGGCCCGTTCGACGACCTCGTCGACGGTGGGCACCAACTCCACGCCGATCCGGGCCGCGCGGTCCGGGGCCACGAACGGGTCATAGGCCAGCAGGCGCATCCCGAAGGCGTGGCAGCGCTGGGCGACGAGGGTGCCGATGCGTCCCAGCCCCAGCACGCCCAGCACCTTGTCGTGCAGTTCGGTGCCCTTCCACGCCGAGCGTTCCCAGCGTCCCTCGACCAGTGCCGCGTGCGCCTGGGGCACGTTGCGCGCCACCGCGAGGAGTAGCGCCACGGTGTGCTCCGCGGCGGAGATGATGTTGGACTGGGGCGCGTTGCACACGATCACGCCATGTCGGGTCGCTGCCTCGACGTCGACGTTGTCGAGCCCGACCCCGGCGCGGGCCACGACCCGGAGCCGACCGGCAGCGGCGATGACCTCAGCATCGATGGTGGTCTGCGAGCGCACGACGATGCCCTCGTAGTCGCCGGCGATGGCGACGAGTTCGGGCTTGGACAACCCGGTGCGCACGTCCACCTCGTGGTGCTCGGACAGGGCGGCGACGCCGGCGTCGGCAAGGGGGTCGGCGACGAGGATCTTCACGCAAGACTCCAGGACGTGGCGGGGGCAGAGACGATCAGGCAATGCAGGCCGCAAGGCCGCACACCTGCTCAGCCTAGGCGGGTGGGCCGGGGACGTGGCCAGGCGGCTGCTGGGGCAGCACCGCCAGGCCCGGTGGCAGCACCTGCTCCTGGCCCGGCAGGCGGTTGACCAAGGTCGGCGTGGCCCGCTCGACGTAGGCGAGCACCAGCGCCTCAGCCGCAGCGTCGAAGCGCTGCTCACGCACGGCCGCGGCCATGTGCTGCGCCCAACGCCCGGCCGCCTCGGGCGTGATCGGGAACGGGGCGTGTCGCCGACGCAGGCGGGGATGGCCGCGCACCCGGTCGTAGACGTCGCCGCCGCCCCAGTACTGGGCCAGGAACAGGGCCAGGTGACGCTTGCCGGGCTCGAGGTCCTCGGGGTACATCGCCCGCAGCACCTCGTCGCGCTCGACGCGGTCGTAGAACGCAGCGACCAGTCGCTCGAAGGCCGGCAGGCCACCGACCCGGTCGAACACCTCACGGGGTTCGATCACGGCGGTGAGATCGGAGTCGTCGCTCATGGGCGCGGCCTCGCGGGGTAGGGAACGCTCACAGTGCACGTTCGTAGTAGGCGACGTCGAGGTAGCGGCCGAACTTGTGGCCGGCCTCGGTCAGCGTCCCCCGGTGTACGAACCCCCACCGCTCGTGGAAGCGCACCGAAGCGTCGTTGGGCAGCGCGACCACCGCGTAGGCGCGGTGGAACTCGGTGGCCGCGAGCCGCGCGAACAGCGCCGCGTACAACGCTGGCCCGACCCCCTGGCCGGCCTGGTCGGGGGCGACGTACACCGACAGCTCCAGCGAGCGGTCGTAGGCAGGTTTGGGGCGGAAACGCTGGGTCTCGACGTAGCCGACCACCGCACGCTCGCGCTCGGCGACCAGCAGGTGGTAGGGGCCTTCGACCACGCTGGCCGCGTACCGTTGGGTCCACTCGCGAGGGGTCATCACGTGGGTGTTGAACGTGACGGTGGTCCTCAGCACGTAGTGCGTGTAGATCGCCGCGACCGCCGGCAGGTCGCCCGGGGCCGCGTCACGAACGATCACGGAACTCTGGCCGCGGGTCGTAGCCGTCCTCGAAGGGGTCGGCCTCGAGCAGGTCGTCCGCCTCCGGATCGAGCTCGGGCTCGCGCCGGATCGGCTGCACCGCCGTGGACGGGAAGGCGGCCAGCGGACCGGTGGGCGAGGCGTCCCAGTCCACGAAGGTGAGATCGGTCTGCAGGTACAGGCCAACCAGCGTCGAGGTGGCGATGATGCCATCGAGGTGGGTGCGTTCGTGGCCGTGGGTCGCGTCCACGCCGGGACCGATCAGGCCGGCACGGGTCTCGGCCCCGGCCTCCAGCGCGGAGGCGACATCCGAGCGGTAGTAGCGGAAGACATCACGGTTGACCTCGAGCCCGTGGTCCGCGCCAAGCCGGCACAGTCGGCGGGTGAGGTGGTAGTCGAACGGGCCGTGCAGGTCCTGCATGGCGACGGTGACCCCGGTCTCGGTGGAACGCTGCCCGGGGGCGACCACCGCCGAGTCGATCGAGAGCAGTTCGGCGACGTCGTGGTCCAGACCGCTCGAGGCACCGTGGCCGACCTCCTCGGCGATCGTGATCAGCAGGTGGGCGGCGACCGGCAGCTCGATCCCGGCCTCGATCACGGCCTTGAATGCGGCGAGAACGGCGGCCACCCCGGCCTTGTCGTCGAGGTGGCGGGAGGTCACGAACCCCGATCGGGTGATGACCGGGAAGGCCACCTGTGCCACGAAGTCGCCGACCTGGATGCCCAGTGCCGCGAGTTGCTCCGGGGCGGACACCCGCTCGTCGACCCGCACCTCGACGTGGTCCCACCCGACCGGTTGGGTGTCGATGTCATCGCCGAAGGCATGCCCCGAGGCCTTGTTGGGCAGGACCGTGCCGGTGTAGGTGCGCTCCGGATCGTCGGTGAAGACCGTCACCCGCGAGCCCTCGGAGAACCGAGCGCTGTGGGTGCCCACCGGCACGATCCCGAGCCGTCCGTTGGGCTTGAGCTCCCGAACCATGCACCCGATGGTGTCGGTGTGCACGACCACCCCGCGGTCCAGGCCTTCGGTGCGACCCGGCAGGGAGGCGACCATCGCCCCCCGGCGGGTGAGCTCGAAGGGCAGCCCGATCTGCTCGAGCCGCTCGCCGACGTGCTGCATCACCACGTCGGTGCGCCCGCTGGGGCTCGGGACCCGGAGCAG